>JBBEBC010000153.1:0-58524 GCA_040882555.1 Bacteroidia bacterium | reverse complement strand
ACCGACGGGTTAATTGCAGAGCGTGAGCAGGGAATTACCATTGATGTTGCTCATATATATATGACTCACAAGGCAAAGCGAATCATTTGGGCAGATTCTCCAGGACATGAGCAATACACAAGAAACATGGTTACGGCTGCGAGTAATTCTTCAGCAGCAATGATTTTGACTGATATTTCCCGACCGCTAACAGCTCAATTTGAAAGGCATTTCGACATTCTTCAAACTCTGCAAATACCTGATATTTTGGTTGTTATTAATAAGATTGATTCCATTGGATATGATAAAGTCTTGATTAATAGGAGGGAAGCTGAAATTCGAGAATTGGTGCAGAATAATTTTAAAGGCAAAATAAGTTTTATTCCTGCTTCCGCTGTGGAAGGAATTAATCTGGTGAATATTAACGAAGATTTATTTCCCGAGCTCAAACTTTCGGTTTTAGATTGGATAGAACGCCTTGAGACTGTTGAAGAAGACGAGGGCTTTTATGCTCAAGTGCAGCAAGCCGTGCATTTAGGGAATGATTCAAGAAGATATCACTTAGTAATTTATTCTGGGGTTTTAAAAGTTAATGAATTGGTCTTTGTTCCTGAGCTTCCTGGAAAAATTAGGGTGAAACAACTTTATAAGTTCGGAGAAGCAGTTGATTCAGTAAAAAAAGGAGAAGCTGCAAGTCTTGAAATAGATTCTCAGGTTGATTTATCGAGAGGCAGTATTTTATGCGAACAATACCTTGAAAATCAATTTGATTCGAACAATTTCGAGGCCTTGATTTACAATCTAGATACGCTTGAGATACAATCACGAAAACCCTATATTATGCAGCGAGGTTTACAAAGAAGTAAGGTTAGAATCGAGAATTTTAACGGTGCAACAGCTATTTCAATGAACTCAAAATCAACTTGCTCCATAAAAAGTTCTCTTCCTCAAAAGGTTTTTAAAAACTCAACAACACAATCAAACGCCTTCATTTTAATTGATGAGACCAGCAATCGTACCGTAGCTTTGGGAATAATTCAAGAATAGTATAAATCAACTTCGTATCAACTTAATAGAGATATGATCCAGCACAATCATCATTTCTTCTGCTATGAAAAAAAGAGTTGATCTAAATAATCAATTAAAAATCCCACTTAAATTCTGTCCCGCGGTGTTTGTAAAACATTTTTCACTACAACCCACATTTTGACCATTAAATCTAATTACGAAAGAGGATAATTAGAGACATAAAGGGCGCCTAATTCTGAGCAAGAATTAATCTCAATTCTAGTGTATCTTTTTATATGATATAATGAAGGTAATTACAGATTGGAATAATTAAAAATCCAATTTAATGCAATTATTGATAAATTATAACTATATTGTCAGCACAGCAAATGATATGAAGTTTGATTATTATACCTTTAATAATCAAGGATATGTTTTCTTTTTTATTCAATAAAGAAAAATATATAAATTATAACCCTTTGTGGGTTAATCGAAGGTGAATATTCTTAGAATTTAGCAAAAATATTTTGCATTTTTTTAATATTAAATAGGGATTTTATCCTTTGAATTTTCATCCTCTGCTAAGAGCTATTTCGTTTAGCAAATCATTGAATTAAGAGAATTATTAAATCACTCTTGCTCATTGTATGACTTTGTATTGTACTTAATTATTTAATAATAAATGACAGAAACACTCACCAAATCTCAAACTCTTCTTGAGAGAAGAAAAAAAATAGTTGCCAATGGAGTTGGCGTTTTTAATACCGCTACAGTTAGTTCTGCCAAGGGAGCAATTATTACAGATTTAGATGGAAATGAGCTAATTGATTTTGCTGGAGGCATCGGGGTTACAAATGCTGGACATTGTCCAGAACCTGTTGTAGATGCTATTCGTGAGCAAGCAGGTAAATACCTGCATACTAGTTTTAACGTAGTTACTTATGAGCCTTACATCAAATTATGTGAAGAGCTTGCCGAGATTTTACCTCACGGAGATAAAACCAAAGTGATGCTTGTGAGCACTGGAGCTGAGGCTGTTGAAAATGCCATTAAAATAGCTCGACAAGCTACCAAAAGACATGCTGTTCTTTGTTTTACTGATGCATACCATGGTAGAACTTTAATGGCAATGACTCTGACAAGTAAAATAAATTATAAGATTAATTGCGGACCGTTTGCACCGGAAGTTTACAGACTTCGATTTCCAAATTACTATAGATATAGTGATGGAAAAAGCATGGAAGAGTTTGTTAAATGGAAATTAAGAGATTTAAAATCTAGCGGAAAGAGCTTAGTCGATCCGGGAACAATTGCAGCAATTATTATTGAACCAATACAAGGAGAAGGAGGATTTAATCCTGTGCCTCAAAAATATTTAGAAGGGCTTAGAGAGTTCTGTGATGAGCATGGAATTATTTTGATTTTCGACGAAGTTCAAAGTGGATTTGCTCGCACTGGCAATTGGGCCAGTTGGCAAAATTACGGAGTAACTCCTGACATTAGTACGTATGCAAAATCAATGGGCTCAGGTTTACCTATTGCTGCGGTTGTTGGAAAAGCCGATGTTATGGATGCGGCTGAACCTGGAACAATTGGAGGAACCTATATCGGAAGTCCGCTAAGTTGTGTTGCTGCTTTAGCAACAATTCAATATATGAAAGACATCAATCTAAATCAAAGAGCTTTAGATGTGGGTGATATTATCATGAAGAGATTAAATGTTCTTAAGGAAAAATGCGCAGACATTGGAGATGTTCGTGGAATAGGGGCAATGAATGCAATTGAATTTGTAAAAAACAATAGTCCAATAGAGCCTAATGGCGAAATATGTTCGGCAATTGTAAAAAGCTGTGCAGCCAAAGGCTTGATAATACTTAGTGCTGGAACAAATAAAAATGTGATCAGAATTTTATGTCCCCTGGTGATAACCGATAAACAGTTAAAGGCCGGATTAGACATTCTTGAAGAAGAAATTTTAAAAAACTCAACTCAAAATAAATGAAACCATTCTCAATTGCAGGAATTCAAATGAAGGTGTCAGCGACCTATTCAAATGTAGAAATGATGAAGCTGAAGTTAGATATTACAATGAATCTTTATCCTTGGATAGAAATGGTAGTGTTTAGCGAACTATGCGCTTATGGTCCATTGTCGCATACTGCTCAGGAGATTCCAGGTTTTTTCGAACAGGAGATGCAAGCAATGGCTAAAAAGTATGGTATCTGGTTGCTGCCAGGTTCTATTTTTGAAAGGCGTGCAGATAAGATTTATAATACTGCTTCAGTAATAAATCCTGACGGAGAAGTCATACAGAGGTACAGCAAAATGTTTCCATTTTATCCCTATGAAGTAGGAGTTACGCCAGGTGATCAATACTGTGTTTTTGATGTACCGGAAGTCGGCCGCTTTGGCGTATCAATTTGCTACGACATGTGGTTCCCTGAAACTATTAGAACCTTAGCTGTTATGGGTGCTGAAGTAATTCTGCATCCAACTATGACAGGCACAATAGATCGTGATATTGAATTAGCTATTGCTAGAGCAATGTCAACTGTTAATCAGTGTTTTCTGTTCGATGTGAATGGTTTAGATACAGGCGGTAGCGGCTGCTCTATTGTTTGCGGGCCCGATGGAAGAGTACTTTATCAATCTGGTAGTACAGAGGAAATATTTCCAATTGAACTTGATATTGAGCGTGTAAAGCGAAGTCGAGAATTAGGAGTGCTACGTTTAGGACAACCACTAAAAAGTTTCAGAGATCATTTGGGTGATTTTACTATTTATCAGAAAGGTGTAAAACATCCTTATCTCGATTCACTCGGACCTTTAATAAAGCCTACAAAACTCAGCAAACTTTCAGAATTAAAATTGAAAGAAAGTGATATAGTTCATTTAGGAGAACACTCTCTCGCCAACAAAGGCTTAAATGAAACTTATTAATAAAAAAAAATAAAATATGGGATCTACTTCGGTAAAGAAAACTACTAAAAAAATGAAACATTTCATCAATTGGTTTGAAATTCCTGCTTTGAATTTTCAACGTGCAGTCGCTTTCTACAATCATATATATGCATTTGAAATGCAAACTTCTGAAACTCCATCCTATGCAATGGCATTTTTTCCTGCAGAAAATGGTATTGGAGGAGCTGTTGTTGCCGGTGAAGGGTGTGTTCCTAGCGAAGTAGGTCCGCTTATTTACTTAAATAGTGGTAAAGATTTAAGCCCTGTGTTAAATAGAATAGAGGATGCAGGCGGGAGAGTCGTATTGTCCAAAACCCTCATTAATGAGGATGAGGGCTATTTTGCTTTGTTCATTGACTCGGAAGGAAATCGTCTTGCTTTACACTCAAAAAACTAATTAATGTCTGATAAAAAGAAACATGTAAGTGCACCATATTATAGCATTGGTCAACTCAGGTTGAACCATTGGAATTCATTAAAAAATGAATGTGTTGAGCTCTCTCAAGCCCAAGCTGGCTCCGCAGAAGAATCTAAACGCATTAAAAAAGCGGAGGAATTACTTAAAAACCTATTAAATGTTGAAAGGTATTTTGCTGTACCAGGTAAAGAGGTGATTGAAAAGCTAGGTAAATCCTTAGCTAGAAAAGAACATAAAGCTCTTTCAAATAAAGTTGCTAGTCTAACCCGACAGCTCGTTAGCGATGAATACCAGGGCGATACGTTATCCTCTGTGGATGAAGATGCCGATAATTTAGATATTGATGAGCAGTCAGGACAATTCTCAAATTCAAAAAAGAAATATTTCGAAGTGTTGTTTCTTGATGATTTGACTCATGTTGATGAAGTTTCTCTGCAGTCAAAAATTAAAGAATTACATGATCCTCAGGAGGAATTTAGTTATAAAATTACCGTGCAGCATTCATTTCAAGATGCTTTAATTGCCTTATTCTTTAATCATAACATTCAGGCTATTGTTGTTCGTTATGCCCCGCCTTATCGATCCACTCACATCACTGAATTAATTAAGCCTTACATTCAAAATGTATTAAAAATCGATTTAGATTCAATTCCTGAATCTGACTTAGGACCTAAACTAGGTGAATTAATTAAGCGGTTCAGACCTGAACTTGATGTTTATTATGTAACCGATACAGCTCTCACTGATTTAAAGGATAGTACTCTAAATTTATTTCGAAGAATTTATTACAGAAAAGAAGACCTTCAGGAATTGCATTTAGCTATCATCCGGGGGATTCGTGAAAGATACCAAACGCCATTCTTTACAGCATTAAAAGAATATAGCCAAAAACCCACAGGCATTTTTCATGCAATGCCAATTTCAAGAGGAAACTCTGTCTTTAAATCACGTTGGATAAAGGACTTCGGCGATTTTTATGGTCGTAATATGTTTCTTGCCGAAACCTCTGCCACCACAGGTGGGATGGACTCCTTATTACAGCCAACTGGCCCTCTTAAAAAAGCTCAGGAAATGGCAGCCGCTGCCTATGGGGCGCAATACACATTTTTTGTTACTAATGGAACTTCCACTGCAAATAAAATAGTGCTCCAAGCGCTAGTGGAACCGGGCGATTTAGTTATGATTGATAGAGATTGTCATAAATCCCATCATTATGGATTGGTTCTTTCTGGAGCTTATCCCGTTTACCTTGATTCCTACCCAATTGAAAAGTATTCTATGTATGGAGCAGTTCCTTTAGAGCATATTCTGACGAAACTATTACAGCTAAAAAGTGCCGGGAGATTAGATAATGTTAAAATGCTTCTTTTAACCAATTGCACTTTTGATGGATTGGTTTACAATGTTCAAAGAGTCATGGAAAGAGTGCTTGCCATAAAGCCAGATATGATATTTCTTTGGGATGAGGCATGGTTCGCATTTGCAGGTTTCACCTATAATTATAAGCAAAGAACAGGCATGTTCAGTGCTGATAAACTTCATAGAAAATATCAGACTAAAGCCTATCGCGAGGAATATATTCACCATGTAAAAAATCTAAAAGCAGGTGAGGAGCCATCTCTTCCTGATCCAGATCTAGTGCGTTTGAGAGTTTACGCTACTCAAAGTACCCACAAAACTCTTAGCAGTTTTAGGCAAGGTTCAATGATTCACATTTGGGATGAAGATTTTAGTAAAAAATCTGAAAGTACTTTTCTTGAGTCTTATATGACGCATACTTCCACATCTCCAAATTATCAAATGCTCGCTTCACTTGATGTAGGCAGAAGACAAACTCAGTTTGAAGGGTATGATATGGTCGAAAAAAGTGTTGAACTAGCTATGGTTTTAAGAGCCAAAGTGAGCGATAACCCAAAACTCAGTAAGTATTTCGATGTGCTTACTTTAAAAGATTTTATCCCTGATAAATTCCGACAAAGCGGACTAAAGGAATATTACAACCCAGAAAAAGGCTGGAATAGGATGGAGGATGCTTGGGAAAATGATGAATTTATGCTGGACCCAACCAAAATCACCTTGTTTATTGGTAGAACTGGAATTGATGGAGATACTTTTAAGAACAAGTACCTAATGGATCAATACAATATCCAAATAAACAAGACTTCCCGAAATACAGTGCTCTTTATGACTAACATTGGCACAACCCGGGGAAGTGTTGCCTATCTAACCAAGGTATTACTAAAAATTGCTAAGCAGCTTGATGAAGACTCTGATTCTTTAAATAAGCGCGAAAGTGAAATAGCTCGTCTTCGCATTAAGTCAATGACTGAGGATGTGCCACCTCTTCCTGATTTTAGCCGATTTAATGCGTCTTTTCTAGCAGTTCCGGGAGTTCCAGGAGGCAATTTAAGAGAAGCATTCTTTCTAGCATATAAAGAAGACAATTGTGAATACATTCATATAAAGTCATGTTTGGAAGCCATTGAAAAAGGTAGGGAATTAGTGGCTTCGTCTTTTGTAATCCCATATCCACCTGGATTCCCTGTTCTTGTACCAGGACAAGTTGTAAGCAAAGAGATTATTCGTTTTATGCTTGCGCTAGATGTTACTGAAATTCACGGATATCGTGCAGATCTTGGATTAAGAGTATTTAAAGAAAGTCTGCTAAACAGACAAAAAACGGCAACCGCTATGGGAGGTATGTCTATGGCAACACATAAAAAGAAAAAAATCGAATTAGAAAACTGAAAAAATTATGAGCGAAAAAATAAGTACACCGAATACAAAGACAGCAATAGTTAAAAAAGCAGTGGTTAAAAAAGCTGCTGCTTCCAAAAAAGCAATTGCAAAACGTCCTACTTCATCAGCTAAAAAGCAAATAAATGATAAGTCTATCTTAAATGATGTTTCTGATATTAGAAGGTTCTTTTATAAGAATGAGACTCCCATTTATTTTATGAGTGCCACCAATTTCAATCTTTTGGGTGCTGACGAATGGATTAAAGGATTTAAATTCATTTGCAATATCGAATGCTTTGGAGGTTTACATCCAAACGTTTTCTCACCTAAAAAAGAAATGCCTCATGATGAATTCGAAAGTATAGAGGATATTAATAATTATTTACTACAACATCCTGAGGTTCAAGCTTATATTAATTCTAGAAAAAAGGGAGGTAAAGCCGGAAAAATTCTATTCCTAATGTTTGATGCTAAAACTGAAAAATTAGCCCAAAAGCTTGGATTAGAAGTTATTTTTCCATCTGCTAAGATGAGAACCTTCCTAGACAATAAGGTTAATACAAATAGAATTGCTCAGAAAGCGGGCGTTCCATGCGTTCCTAACGTGCTGACGAGAGTAAAGAGCTATGAGCATTTATGCCAGGTGTCAAAGAAATTAGGTAAAGACCTTGTCATTCAAACCCCATTCGGAGATTCAGGTCACACGACTTTTTTCATTTCAAATAATGAAGAATACAAGAAATACGCCGATGAGATAGAGCAGGAGGAGGAGGTGAAAGTCATGAAGCGAATTAATTGTAGAGGTTCTGCTATTGAAGCTTGTGTAACGCGTCACGGAACAATTGTGGCTCCGCTAATGACAGAGCTTGTTGGTTTTAAAGAACTTACACCTTATAAAGGTGGATGGTGTGGGAATGAAATTTTCCCTGATGCATTTACTCCCCAATTACGCGAAAATGCTTTGGAGTATACTCAGAAATTCGGTGAACAACTCAGAAAAGAAGGATACAAAGGTTATTTCGAGCTTGATTTTTTGATTGATCAAGATAATGGCGAAATGTATTTAGGTGAATTGAACCCAAGAGTAACTGGAGCAAGCTCAATAACAAACCATGCTGTATTTGCTTTAGCTGATGCACCATTATATCTATTTCATATACTTGAGTGGATGAATGTAGATTATGAACTTGATGTGAAAGCCATGAACGAACGCTGGTTTAAACAAGAAAATATTGACACTTGGAGTCAGCTAATCGTTAAGCATACAGAAGACACCATCGAGTATGTAACGGCTGCGCCTGATTCAGGTATCTGGCAAATGTTTGATAATGGCCACATTCAATTCAATAGAATGGACACGCATAGAAGGGCGGTAGAAAGCGAGAGCGAAGCATTCTTCTTAAGAATTACTAAGAAAGGAGATTACCTATATGACGGTGCCGATTTAGGAATTATAGTTGCAAGAGGCAGAATGATGACCAAAGATTTCAATTTGACTCAAAGAGCTAAAAATTGGATTGCGGCCATTCGTGCTCAGTATGCTTCTCAATTAATTGAGGATAAAAGAGCACATCCTGAACTAATAGGAAGTTTAACCAAGTAGGAAATAATACCATTTTTTGAATAAACATTTGCAGTAATGCACTTGAATGAATTTGCCTTGATTAAATTGATTAAGAAAGGCTGGCTAATGTCTTGAATATTAAGTATTAAACATCATAAATGGAATTCACAAATATCAATCCCTACAACAATGAGGTTGTAGGAAAATACACTTCCCTCACAAAAGAAGAAACTGAGCAGAAGTTAGATAAAGCACACAAAGCATTTTCAAGCTGGAGAAATGTTCCAATTGAGGAGCGTGCTCAGCTTATGCTCAAAGCAGCCCAAATATTGAGAGATCATGTGGATGAATATGCACAGATGATTACTTTAGAAATGGGTAAAGCCATTAAAGAATCGCGTTCTGAAGTTATTAAATGTGCTTGGGTGTGTGAGTATTATGCTGAAAATGCAGCTCACTTCTTAAAAGATGAAATTATAGAAACAGATGCTCAAAAGAGTTTCGTAAAGCATGATCCTATAGGCTGTGTGTTTGCAATTATGCCTTGGAATTTTCCGTTCTGGCAGGTTTTTAGATTTGCAGCCCCAACATTAATGGCAGGAAATACTTGTGTTTTAAAACATGCTGCCAATGTTTTCGGAAGCGCACAGCTTATTGAAAGCATTTTTACCAAAGCAGGTTTTCCTGAAGGAGTTTTCCAGAATTTCATTATTCATCACGACCAGTCAGAATCTATCATATCTCATCCAGCAGTTAAAGCTGTAACGCTAACAGGAAGTGAAAAAGCTGGTTCAGCAGTAGCCTCATTGGCAGGAAAGTACCTTAAGAAATCTCTCATGGAACTAGGCGGTAGCAATGCCTTTATAGTTTGGGAAGATGCTGATATCGATAAAGCTGTTAAAACTGCTGTTACTGCCCGAATGCTAAACTGCGGCCAAAGTTGCATTGCGGCAAAGCGGTTTATTTTGGTTGGTAATACTTACGATGAGTTCGTTTCTAAATTCACTTCAGCCGTTAAAGATTTAAAATCTGGAGACACTATGAACGATGCTACTGACATCGGAGTTTTGGCTAGGAAAGACCTTGCAGATCAACTGCAAGAGCAGGTTAGAAAGTCAATAGAAATGGGAGCTGAGTTACTGCTTGGTGGCAAGCAGGATGGAGCTTATCACGAACCTACCATTTTAGGTAATGTGAAACCAGGCATGCCTGCATTTGATGAAGAAACATTTGGTCCGCTAGCAGCAATGATCAAAGCAAAAGACATAGACGATGCCTTTGAACTATCAGAAAACTCAAACTATGGTCTGGGTGTAACAATATGCACAACCAATACTGATAGAGCATTGGAAATGGCTTCGCGCGTAAGCGATGGAGCTTATTTCATAAATGAACTTGTTAAATCAGATCCAAGATTACCTTTTGGTGGCACTAAAAACTCCGGATATGGTCGAGAACTTTCTAAAGATGGAATAATGGAATTCATCAATAGAAAAACGGTCTATGTAAAATGAGTTCAAACTTTAACCGTGTTTTAGGCAAATGGGATATTTTCACTCTATCCTTTGGGGCGATGATTGGATGGGCTTGGGTTGTTCTTACAAGTGAATGGATTCTAAAAGCTGGCGTTCTTGGTGCAATTACGGCTTTCTTTATTGGTGGATTCATTGTAGCGCTTGTTGGCCTTACCTACGCAGAACTCACTTCGGCTATGCCAAAAGTAGGAGGGGAGCATGTTTTCAGTTATCGAGGATTAGGGCTCGATGCTTCTTTTTTCTGCACATGGTTTATCATCCTCGGTTATGTATCTGTTTGCGCTTTTGAGGCTGTTGCATTACCAGTTGTGCTTAGTAATATTTTACCTCTTTCGCAGGAAGAACCAATTTGGTCTCTCTTAGGTAATCCTATTTATTTAGACTGGGTATTGGTAGGTGTATTTGGAGCTTTAATCATAGGAATAATTAATTTTTTCGGAGTAAAATCAGCTGCATTTATTCAAACAGTCTTAACACTTTTCATCCTAGTGGCTGGACTCATGTTGATTTTCGGTAGTCTTGTCTCTCCTAATATGCAAGGCGAATCATTTGAGATTTTGGGTAAAGACGAATTATCAACAGGTCTACTTGCAGTAATTGTTATGACACCCTTTATGTTCGTGGGCTTTGACGTGATTCCTCAAGCAGCAGAAGAAATCAATTTACCTTTCAGGCAAATTGGCAGGGTATTAATCTTGTCGGTTATATTAGCTATTTTGTGGTATACAGCTATCATCTATAGCGTAGGCAACACGCTTACTGCGAGTGAATTAGAATCTAGTTCATTAGCTCCAGCGGATGCAATGCAGAAAATCTATTCAGGACTCTGGGCTAAAAACTTACTTATTTTGGCTGGTTTAGCTGGTATTATTACAAGTTGGAATAGCTTTTTTGTAGGAGCCACGAGGGCAATCTATGCCATGGGATATTCAGGAATGCTGCCTAAATCATTCTCGATTCTGCATCCAACATATAAATCACCAACTACAGCCATACTATTTGTAACAGGAACTTCAATACTAGCAACGCTTTTTGGCAAAGAAGCGATGGGCTGGTTAGTAAATGCCGGGGGATTAGGAATAGTCATTTCATGGAGTTTAGTAGCTCTTTCTTTTTACCAATTGAGGAAAAAGGAGCCCCTAATGAAGCGTCCTTTTAAAGTGCCCTTTGGCAAAATTATCGGCATTTTGGCTTTCTTATCAAGTTTAGGCCTGCTGTATTTGTATTTACCTGGAAATCCTTCTGCGCTAAACACAATAGAATGGTCAATAATAATAGCTTGGCTATTGATTGGTTTATGCTTTTACATCTGGGCTAGCCGCACATATAAGCGTAAGGGCATAAAAGATAGAATGAATGCTCATTTACTGTAAACGCTATTTTTAATTGGTTCTAAGTTTAACAGTTTTACCAAATGATTCAAATGTTCCGATTAAATTCTTGAAGGCATAAACAAGTTATTCTAGATTGATTCTTTATTGTCATGCTTTTAAATCTGAGCTGCAAAGTTTTTTCTACAATTCATTCCTTCAAGGAATTCATTAAAAGCTCTTCGGTAAATTTTTGAAATCTTAGAACTTTCGTGCTGAAATGTCATCCTTGGGATTCTTATCGCTAAACTTATGTTTACATATAATCAATCCATCTTTTGATATTTTCAAATTAGAGGTGAACCATCAAACGGATTAATTTCTGATTTCATGTTAACAACCTTCCATTTGTTTTATAATTAATATTATGTTAAATAGATATTTTAAGTCTAGGATGCACATATTCAATTATATACATTGCCTAATTAAGCAACTCGCCTTCCTCTTTCCTATAATTCTGCAAATGATTGCTTGATAGTTTTATCACCATAGAAATTGCCTTTGAAGTCTTACGTTGATCAATTCAGGAATTCCAAATGCAAAAAAAATCCCGAAAGAAACTTTCGGGATTAACAGTCAAACTAGAACCTAACCTCTACCGACTTCTTTTCTTAAAGCCTATATCAAGGCTCCATCATTTTGCTAACCTTCTCGTATTTATCTTTCATATTGAGTCGGCTGTAAATCTGCTTCAATGTTCTAAGTAAAGCCTGTACATCAGAACTTTCTGCTGGAGCCAATTCTAAGGCTTTTTCAAGATTTGGCAATGCTTTATCAAATTCAGCTTCCGCCAGCTTATTGCCAGCTTCATATTTCTTCATGTCCTTTTCATTGTTTGCAATATCCTGCAAACGCTTAGCCTCATTGTTGTAGAGCGCTCCAAGGTTAAAGTATGCCTCCCAAAACTCTGGTTTTAGTTCTATAGCTTTTTTGTATGCCGCAATGGCAGGCTCTCTTTTACCTAGATCCTCATAAATGGTACCCGCTGCATAGTGCAGTAAATGATTTCCTGGGTCTTTCTCAATAGCAAGAACTAACAATTTCTCAGCCTCAGCGGATTTTCCTTGCATCAAGTAGTAATTTAACTCCTCAGTCAGCAACTTCTGATCGTTGGGAAATTCAGCTCTAGCTTCTGCAAGCGTTTTCATAGCCACAGCAGTATCACCTTTTGCTTTTTGCATAGTAATAAGCTGGATGTACCTATTACCATCCTCATCTATCTTATAGCTGATTAATTGCTTGAGATATTTCTCAGCTTTATCATAATCATTTGCTCTTATAGCAGCAATTGAAGAATTTTCCAGCGCAGCTGTATCTAGAACATTCTTCTTCAACCCCAAATCATAAGCTCCTTCAAAATACTTCAATGCATTATTGAAATTGTTCTCATTGAAAGCCATAATACCTAGATTCTTGTATCCAATCAAGGCTTTTTGGTAAGATTCATCAGCATATTCATAAGATGGTTCTAACTCGTAAACCTTCTTGTATGATTCGATTGCTGTTAGTAAGGGGTTTTGACCTCCTGAAGTAAACTCTTCATTTTTACTATCCTGCATTGCCCAATAAACATTTCCACGATAATACCACGTTTTGGGTTTCCCCATAGTTTTATCGTTTTCAATAGCCTGGTCAATGTTTTCCTTGGCTTTTTTTAATTGTTCTACATCTTTGTCCTGCAGATAGTAATTTAGATAGTTATAGGCACTAACTACTTTACTTTGCTGAGCCATCGAGGGACCGGCAATTCCGAGAATTAGAAGTATCAGAAAAATACGGTTCATAGTTATTCAGTTTAAATTATTCTTCACTTGGGTTTTCAGTTGCGTTGTTTTCTCCTTCAGCACCTTCTGCTCCTTCTCCACCCTCGATTCCAGGAATTTCTTCCTCTTCTTCTTCCTTCTCAACATTGGTCACAGCGGCAATGCTTTGATTGTTTCTTAATGTTATAAGACGAACACCTTGAGTATTTCTGCCCATTACACGTAAACCTTCAATTGGAATTCTAATCATCACACCTGAACGGGTGATAATCATCAAATCCTCCTCATCTTTTACCGCTAACAAGGCAATTAGAGAACCGGTCTTATCAGTAACATTAATGGTTTTAACACCTTTTCCGCCACGGTTGGTAATACGGTAATCATCTATATCAGAGCGCTTACCATATCCGTTTTCAGAAACAACCATAATCTGTGTATTGGTGTCCTCCGCACAAACCAGACCAACAACTTCATCATCATCGTTTGCTAAAGTCACACCACGCACACCTGCAGCATTCCTGCCCATTGGTCTCACTTTGGCTTCAGGGAAACGAATTGCCCTTCCGCTTTTTAAGGCCATCATGATTTCAGATGTTCCACTAGTCATTGTTGCCGCTAATAGTTCTTCACCTTCTCTAACAGTAATTGCATTGATACCATTCACACGTGGACGAGAATAAGCTTCAAGAGCTGTCTTCTTAATCGTTCCACGATTAGTACACATGATAATGTAGTTGTTATTGATGTACTCTTCATCGCTTAGACTAGTCACATTCACATATGCCACTACTTTATCATCTGGCGGAATGCTAATCAAGTTTTGAATTGCTCTTCCTTTCGATGTCTTTGTTCCTTCAGGTACTTCAAACGCTCTCATCCAGAAACATCTACCAAGCTTGGTAAAGAATAGCAAATAGTTATGCGTTGTTGCCGTAAATAAATGTTCTAAGAAATCTTCATCTCTTGTATTAGAACCTTTTGAACCAGTTCCACCTCTTCTTTGAGTCCTGTATTCATTCAGATTGGTTCGTTTGATGTAACCAAGATGAGATACAGTAATTACGCAAGGTTCATCTGCAATAAAATCTTCAATGCGCTCTCCTTCAGCTGCATAGATAATCTCCGTGCGGCGCTCATCATTGTATTTTTCTTTTATCTCAATGAGCTCATCTTTAATGATCTTCATTCGAAGAATTTCATCATTAAGAATAGATTTCAAGTAATCGATGGTCTTCATTAACTCATCATACTCGTCTCTAATCTTATCTCGCTCAAGGCCTGTTAACCTTTGAAGCGTTAGGTTTAGAATGGCTCTAGCCTGTATTTCAGACAATTCAAAGGTTTCCATCAAACCTTCTCTCGCATCATCAGGAGTTCTACTAGCCCTAATCAAGGTGATAATTGCATCAAGATTATCAAGGGCAATTAAGAAACCTTCAAGGATATGAGCTCTTTTTTCAGCTTGTTCAAGCTCGAATTGAGTCTTTCTAACAAGAACTTCGTGACGGTGATTTACGAAGTGGCGAATCATATCCTTGAGATTTAACATCTCAGGACGGCCTTTTACTAATGCTATGTTATTTACTGAAAATGAGGACTGTAGCTGGGTGTACTTAAATAAATTATTAAGCACCACATTGGTGATTGTATCTCTTTTTAATTCATATACAATCCGCATTCCGTCGCGGTCACTCTCATCACGGATATCACTAATTCCTTCTAGCTTCTTATCATTAATAAGATCTGCCGTTTTACGAATCATCTCAGCCTTATTTACCATATAAGGTATCTCAGACACTATAATTCGCTCTCGTCCATTGTCTGTTTGCTCAACAAAAGTCTTTGCTCTCATTACTACACGACCACGCCCAGTTTCAAAAGCATCCCTAACTCCTTCATAACCATAAATAATTCCCCCGGTAGGGAAATCAGGAGCTTTCACAAATTTCATGAGCTCGGCTATGGTGATTTCATTGTTTTCAATGTAAGCAACAGTACCATCAATTACTTCCCCTAACTGGTGAGGAGGCATATTGGTAGCCATACCTACAGCAATTCCTGAAGCTCCGTTTACAAGTAAATTTGGAATTTTTGCAGGTAAAACAGTCGGCTCTTCGAGAGAATCATCAAAATTCAACCTGAAATCGACCGTATTCTTGTCTATATCAGCGAGCATCTCTTCAGCCAAACGCTTAAGACGTGCCTCCGTGTAACGCATTGCTGCTGGACTATCTCCATCGATAGAACCAAAATTACCCTGGCCATCAACAAGTGGATACCTTAAACTCCACTCCTGAGCCATACGAACCATGGCATCATATACTGATGTATCTCCGTGTGGGTGATATTTACCAAGTACCTCACCTACAATTCTTGCAGATTTTTTGTGCGCCCGATTAGAAGCTACTCCCAAGTCCTGCATCCCAAAGAGAACACGACGATGTACAGGCTTCAATCCATCACGCACATCTGGTAGTGCGCGTGACACAATGACCGACATCGAATAGTCGATATAGGCCGTTTTCATTTCTTCTTCGATGTTAATCGGAATTATTTTCTCTCCTTCTGCCATAAAATCAGTTAAACATGAACTGTATAATTGTTGTTATAAGAGTAACGTTTTAATCAAGTTGCGAATATACTTCAAATGCTCAAAAGCGCTCTTTATTTGAGTGCTTAGTATTAACAAAAATCTGTTTGTAATTAACAATTTGAAAACGTTGATAGATGCGACAGGCATCTAAATTTGTAATCAGTAGAATGATAATCTTTTCAGTACATTTGAATCGACTGTCATCACAAACCAGTAAAATTACCATATGGAAGCGAGATTTTCACCACGTGTAAAAGATGTAATTTCTTATAGCAGAGAAGAAGCCCTTCGACTAGGGCATGATTATATGGGCGTTGAGCACCTTCTCTTAGGAATTATTAGAGAAGGAGAAGGCATGGCAATCAGGATACTTAAAAACCTGGGTGTAGACGTTCCCGAACTTAGGAAACAAATTGAAGGTTCAATTAAAGTGTCTTCGGGCAAGTCGCTTAACCTCAATCAAATACCACTTGTTAAACAAGCAGAGCGCGCTTTAAAAGTAACCTATCTAGAAGCACGTTTATTCAAAACAAATCTGATAGGTACAGAACATCTCCTTTTGGCTATTCTTAAGGATGACGACAATATTGTCACTAAAACCCTTGAAAAATTTAATGTGAACTACTCTATTGTACGCGACGAATTAAAAAACCTTCTCACTGAAGAACCACGTGCTCAGGCTCAGAGTAATCCTCTTGATGATGATAATGATGATGACGGTGGTGGCTTTGGCGGTGGAGGTACTAAAAAAGTAAGCGATACCAAATCAAAGACTCCGGTACTTGATAATTTTGGCAGAGACCTTACCAAAGCAGCAGATGATGGAAAATTAGACCCTATCGTAGGCCGTGAAAAAGAAATCGAAAGAGTTTCTCAAATTCTTTCAAGAAGAAAAAAGAACAATCCTATATTAATAGGTGAGCCTGGAGTTGGTAAATCTGCCATCGCAGAAGGCCTTGCTCTTAGAATCGTTCAGAAAAAAGTATCTCGTGTACTTTTCGATAAACGAGTAATCACTTTAGACCTGGCCTCTTTAGTTGCTGGTACAAAATACCGTGGCCAGTTTGAAGAACGGATGAAAGCTGTTCTTAATGAACTGGAGAAGTCTCCAGATGTCATTCTATTTATTGATGAGATTCATACTATTGTTGGAGCTGGCGGAGCAAGTGGCTCTCTAGATGCATCAAATATGTTTAAACCTGCATTAGCAAGGGGTGAAATTCAATGTATTGGTGCAACTACGTTGGATGAGTACCGTCAATATATTGAGAAAGATGGAGCTCTTGAACGTAGATTCCAGAAGGTAATCGTTGATCCTACATCTGAAGAAGAAACAATTCAAATTCTTCATAATATAAAGAGTAAATACGAAGATCACCACAATGTAACATACACTGATGAAGCAATTAAAGCTTGCGTTACTCTAACTCAACGTTATGTTAGCGATCGTCATCTTCCCGATAAAGCAATTGATGCTCTGGATGAAGCTGGTTCTCGAGTGCACATAACAAATATTCAT
Organism: Bacteroidia bacterium; assembly: GCA_040882555.1. GTDB lineage: Bacteria > Bacteroidota > Bacteroidia > M30B66 > M30B66 > M30B66. Next base: position 41,075 of record JBBEBC010000153.1, on the reverse strand, counting down.
GTTCCTCAGAACATCTTAGATATTGAATCTAAGATTGAAGATGTTAAAGCTGAAAAGATTCAGGTTGTAAAAAGCCAGAAATATGAAGAAGCTGCTCGCCTTCGTGATAAAGAAAAGCAACTTATTGAACAACTAGATGTGGCAACAAAAGCTTGGGAAGAAGAAACAAGGAATAACCGCCAGACAGTCTCCGAAGATAATGTTGCTGAAGTTGTGGCTATGATGACCGGTGTGCCAACACAGAGAATCGCTCAGAACGAAAGTAGCCGACTGGTTAAAATGTTTGATGAAATTCATGATAAAGTAATCGGACAGGAAGAGGCAATTAAGAAAGTTGTAAAAGCCATTCAACGTAATCGCGCAGGATTGAAGGATCCTAATCGTCCGATTGGTTCATTTATTTTCTTAGGACCTACTGGTGTTGGTAAAACTCAACTTGCGAAAGTCCTTTCGAAATACCTTTTCGATAGTGACGATGCACTCATCAGAATTGATATGAGTGAGTATATGGAGAAATTTGCAGTTTCCAGATTAATTGGAGCACCTCCAGGATATGTTGGTTATGAAGAAGGTGGTCAGCTTACTGAAAAAGTAAGAAGAAAGCCTTATTCAGTGATACTTCTTGATGAAATTGAAAAAGCTCACCCAGATGTATTCAATCTATTACTTCAGGTTTTAGATGACGGACAACTTACTGATAGCCTAGGAAGAAAAATCGACTTTAAGAATGCTATCATTATAATGACTTCCAATATTGGCTCACGACAGTTAAAAGATTTTGGCCAAGGTGTAGGGTTTTCAACAGGTGCTAAAGTTTCATCAGCTTCTGATCATGAAAGAGGAGTTGTTGAATCAGCTCTTAAAAAAGCTTTTGCTCCTGAATTCTTAAATCGTGTTGATGATGTGATTATGTTCAACACGTTAACAAAGGATCATATCAATACCATCATCGATATCGAATTAGCTCAGGTTTACAAGCGAATTGAAAACATGGGGTACAAAATTAAGTTGGAAGATTCAGCAAGAGATTACATAGTTGAAAAAGGCTATGACGCTCATTTTGGAGCCAGACCGCTAAAAAGAGCTATTCAAAAGTATGTTGAAGATCCATTAGCTGAACATATTATTAATGCTAAACTTGCCGAAGGTGATTCGATTAACCTTTCCTATGATGCAGAAAAATCTGAAATGGATGTGAAAATCATAAAGGCAAGGAAAAAGAAGAAGTCGGAAGACACCTCTTCTGAAACTGAATAATAAGTTTATAAAACGCAAAAGCCCCGATAATTAATTTATCGGGGCTTTTTTTGTTGTCTTTAAATCAACTCACTCTCCTAAAAGAGTATATAAATCCTAAGCCAAATGAAATAAATTGGAGATTACCTTTCAGCTCCTCTGATGTATATGGAATAACTCCTTTATCAAGACCAATATCTCCAGGCCTAAACCAACCGTTAGTCCACGAGTAAGAAACTTTTATGGTCATGCCTACTTTGTCCTCAAAGAAATACATGAAATTTATTGCTGGTTCAACAAGCAAAGCCTCAAAATTAGCTGCTTTTATATCACCCTTAAAGGCATTTCTTACTTTACTATAGCGCACAAGTGAATACCCAGCATTGACATTGAAGTTAAAAAAAGCTTTCTCCCCTACCCACTTATCATATCCAAGAGTAACTCCTGGCGTATATGAATTATGGATGGTTCTAACCTGATAGATAATTCCTGCTATAACAGTATCACTTACATTAGAAGCACCTTGTCTGATTTGAAAACCAGTGTACCTCATATTGATACCAACATTCCATCCTTTGGCAAAGCCAAAATGAAACCCACCATTCAAATCACCTACCGAGTAAAAATTGTTCCTCATTGCTCGGGGCGTTAGAATATTTCCTAATCCACCATCAAATCGAAACGTGACTGGCAATCTCTTCTGCTCTACAGGCTTATCTTCATCTTGGGAGAAAGCGAATGTGGTACTCAATAAAAAAACGAGTATTAATCCGGCTTTCAGGCCAAAACACACATACGTATTTATTTTATTTAGATTCATCAGTTTCTGGTGCTACCATGGCTGCGTTTATTCCCATCATGGAAAAACCTCCATCATGAAATAAGTTCTGCATAGTTACCATACGTGTATAATCGGAAAATAGTGTTGTAACATACTTCGCACAATCTTCAGCCGAAGCATTTCCAAGTGGCGACATCGTATCGGCATACCTGAAAAACTCTTTAAATCCTGGCACTCCGCTTCCAGCGGTAGTCCAAGTTGGTGATTGTGAAATGGTATTTACTCTCACTTTTTTCGCCTTGCCATAATGGTAACCAAAGCTTCTTGCAATAGATTCTAATAATGCCTTGGCTTCTGCCATGTCACTATAATCAGGAAAAGTCCTTTGAGCCGCTATATATGAAAGCGCAACAACTGAGGCCCAATCGTTCAAAGCATCAAGCTTATGTGCTGTTTGAAGCACTCTGTGAAGAGATAAAGCACTTACATCTAGTGTTTTATGAAAGAAATCATAATTCAAATCAGTGTAAGGCTTTGCTTTTCTAACATTTGGCGACATTCCGATAGAATGCAAAACGAAGTCAATCTTACCACCAAGAATTTCCTGAGCTTCGGTAAATAGTTTATTTAAATCCTCATCAGATGTAGCATCTGCAGGGATGATTTTTGAATTCGTAGCTTCAGCAAGCTTATTGATTTCACCCATTCGCATGGCAATCGGTGCATTTGTTAATACAAATGAAGCACCTTCTTGATGAGCAACTTGAGCAACTTTCCAAGCAATACTCTGCTCATCCAGCGCTCCGAAAATAATTCCACGTTTTCCCTTTAATAATTGAGTCATAGCTTATTTAGGTTCGTTATTTCTATTTATGTTGTATCGGTAAAAGTAATAGTTTTATGAGGATGTTAAACCCAGAAGGGATTTTGCATGACTCAAAGCTGCTTCAGTAAGCTCCTTGCCACTAAGCATAGCTGCAACTTCAGCAATTCGCTCATCATCTCCAAGCCTTACAATTTTAGAAATCGTTTTTTTCCCTTCCTCCTGCTTAACAACCTTGAAATGATCTCGTCCTTTACCTGCAATCTGAGGTAGATGCGTTATAACCATCACTTGCATATCTTTACCCATCTCCTCAAATACATCACCCATCTTTTCAGCAATAGCTCCAGAAACACCTGTATCTATCTCATCAAAAATAATAGTAGGTAAAGCCTTTGTTGAAGCCAAAACCTTTTTCAAGGAAAGCATCAATCTAGAAAACTCTCCACCAGAAGCAACCTTACTTAATTCTTGTATTGCTTGTCCGGCGTTTGCCGAAAAAAGAAACTTTACATTATCATACCCTAAAACATCTGGACTATCTTTCTTAACTATCTGAAAAGATACCTGAGCCTTAGGCATTCCTAGTTGATTCAATAAATGAAGACAAACTTTTTCAAGTTTAGGAGCAATCTTAAGCCTTTCTTCATGCAACTGCTGGCCTAGGTTATTTAATTCATCATACAGCAAGTTCGTTTGTTTATCTAGGTCTTCGGTTTCCGAACTAACACGACTACTCCTTTGCAAACGTTCATCAAGCTGATCTCTTAGTTCAATCAATTCAGCCGTTGAACTTACTCTGTGTTTTTGAAGTACGTGATTGAGTTTATCCCAACGAAGTTCTAAAACATGAAGCTTTTGAGGATCTATTTCAGAATCAGAAGCCGCTTCCGAGGCCGTTTGAAGAATATCTTTTAACTCAATTAAAACAGATTGTAATCTTTCAGAAACTTCTACAGCTACCTGAGAATAAGCGGAAATGCTTTGAGCAGCTTGAATAGATTTACGCAATTCCTGCAAAACTCCCTGATCATCACGATCAAGAACTTCTTCAATTAAACTTAACTGTTCTCTAATATCTTCTGCATGCTGCAGTGAATTTAGCTCTGCTTCAACACTTTGCTCCTCCCCGTCCTTCAAATCAAGAATTTGAAGCTCATTAAACTGAAATTTTAGAAAATCTTCTTCTTGAAGCAACCTTCTTTCTTCTTCAATTAATTCATCTCGCCTTCGGCGGATGGATTTCCATGAATGAAAACACTCCTTATATAATGTAGTAAGCTGATTCAAACCTGCACTTCCATCGAGAAGCTGAATAAGGAAGGCTGATTCCTTAAGTTGAAGCGAGTCGTGTTGAGAATGGATATCAACCAGATGTGAACCAAGCTCTTTCAGTTGACTCAAGTTTACAGGAGTATCATTTACAAAAGCACGTGATTTTCCTTGAGGCGTAAGCTCTCTTCTAAGGATACAAATCGAATCAAAATCAAGATCATTTGCTGTAAAGAATGATTCAAGTTGATATTGATTGATGTCGAATCGGGCTTCTAGAATGCATTTTTGCTTCTGATCGCGAAGAACTGAGGAGTCGGCACGTTCACCTAACAACAAGCCCAATGCCCCGAGAAGAATAGACTTCCCTGATCCAGTTTCACCGGTAATAATGGATAATCCTTCTCGAAACTCAATATCGAGCTCCTCAATTAAGGCATAGTTTCTAATAGTAAGCCTTTGCAACATGCTGCAAATTTAATAGACTTAGGTGAGGCATAAATCAACATAAGCACTTAAAGTATGAACATCATTGTCAATTTCTATTTCCGTTTTGTAGCAATAGGAATCTTTTCAGACCTTATATTTGTTCCATGTCGTCTATACGGGATTTAATAGCTCGCGGTGAAAGTCAAACCTTAGAATTCAAGTTCGAGCTTAACTCTGCCCGCCGCATTTCTGAAACTATTTCTGCTTTTGCCAATACTGATGGAGGTACCATCTTAGTTGGTGTTAAAGACAATGGTGTTCCTGCCGGAATTCGTCTGGAAGAGGAGCTTTACGTTCTTGAAGCAGCCACAGACATCTATTGCAAACCTCCAGTGAAATCTGAAATCAAAAGACACGAGATTGATGGCAGGGTGATAATTGAAGCTTATATCCCCCAAGCATCAGAAAAACCAGTGCTTTCAGAATATGAACCAGGAATTCAAAAAGCTTGGCTAAGAATTGGAGCATCAAACAGATTGGCAACTCCAGTGCATTTAAGATTATGGCAAATAGCCGGCGGAAAAACCCCTCCTCCATCACAATTCTCAGACAATGAACAAAGAATTCTTGAACTATTTAATCAGAAAAAATGGCTAAGTCTCAATCAGGTTAGTCGCTTGAGCAAATTACCTAGGTTTAAAGTAATTCATTCATTAGCTGACTTTTCCCGATGGGAGATAATTAAGTGTGAGCCTGAAATTTCTGGAGGATTCATTTTTACCTTGCAGGAAGAATCTCAGTAAAGCATCTTTGCAGATGGACCTCTGGAAATTAGCATTATTGTCGCTCGGAATTTTATCTGTTCCTTATGCTGTTTTAAAACTTGTGGTATTCGTTTGCAAAAAAGAAAAAGAAAGCAAATCATCAGATTGATTTTCTTGTGCAGAATACCATCATATTGCTGAATATATAGAAGACAAATACTTCATCCTACCTAAAATGATTCTTAATTTATGGAATTCATTGATTATTATAAGATTTTGGGCATTGCGAAAAATGCAACAGCTGACGAGATAAAGAAAGCTTATCGCAAAGCCGCCCGAAAATTTCATCCCGATCTAAATCCTGACAATAAAGAAGCTGAGAAGAATTTCAAAGCTGTGAATGAGGCTCATGAAGTTTTGAGTAATCCCGAAAAAAGAAAGAAATACGATGAATACGGGAAAGACTGGAAACATGCCGATCAATTTGAACAAGCCAAAAAACAACAATCAACTCAACAAACCCGACAACATTCGGCTCAGGGAGGCTCACAGCAAGGTGATTTCTCCGATTTCTTCGAATCTATGTTTGGTGGTCAATTTTCTGGAGCTAGCGGCGGTGGACGAAGAACCACTTCTTTCAAAGGAGAAGATTTCAATGCTGAATTGCATTTAGGCCTAAAGGATGTTTACATCACACACAAAAGAACTTTAACGGTAAATGGGAAAAACATCAGAATTACCATTCCGGCAGGTATTAATAATGGACAAATTATTAAGATTAGTTCTCAAGGTGGAGAGGGCTATAATGGTGGGCCGAAAGGAGATTTATATATAAAGTTCATTGTTGAGAATGATAGTAATTTCAAGCTGGAAGGCGATAACCTTTACTCTAATGTAAATCTCGATTTATATACTGCGGTTTTAGGAGGGACTATTCTTGTCGATACCTTCGACAGTCAGGTGAAAGTGAATGTTTCTCCCGAAACTCAGAATGGCACAAAAGTGAAACTTAAGGGTAAAGGTTTTCCCGTTTACAAAAAGGATGGTGCTTTCGGCGATTTAATCATCACCTATCAGGTAGAAATACCAAAGCAACTGAGCGACCGTGAAAAAGAATTATTTAATGAACTCTCTAAATTAAGATCTTCATGAAATCTCAAACTCTGATACCACTTTCTCACATTTGTAGTCATTTCGAACTTGAAATGTCCTTTTTCACTGAACTTCAAACTCAAGGTCTCATTGAGATTTCCATCATTGAAAGTGATTATTTTATTGAAGAAGAAATTGTCTCAGATATTGAAAGAATAATTCGGCTGCATCATGACCTAAATATCAATCTACAGGGCATTGACGTAATTCTTAATCTTCTCGACAAAATGAAATCCCTCGAAGAGGAAAACATCCAACTTAAAAACAGACTACGTCTTTTTGAATAATTAATTTCAATCTATTGGTAGCACACCTACACGGTATTTATTGCTTGAAATACCAACAATCCATAAAGATTTATCACTGATTTGTTTTGAAAAGGAAGGCACGAAATAGAATCGACTTCTTTTTTCTGTGGAAGCATTTTCACGCGAAAAACTTCCATCCTTACCCAATCGAGCATGCACCACAATGGCTTTTCTAATATTATCCATTCTGTGAGCTCTCCTTTGATCTGTCTCGATCAAATTCTTTGGATTATCGTTGAACACAAAATGCATGGCTTCGCCGTCAAAACCAAAAACATAGGATGAATAATATCCAACATCATTAGCACTTTCCTGATATTTAGGTATATCAGCTGCCCAAAGCACCCCTCCTACCGAATCAGTTCTGATAACGATAATATTATTGAAATAGTAAAAATAATTGCAGTTGAACATGCCCGTTCTAAAATCCTGATAACAGATTTCATCAATCAGAAACTGCTCAGCAATCAATCCAAAACTGCCGTCATCAAACTTCACAAAATGATCAAGTTTAAAATCACTTAGCTCAAGTTGACCTCTAATCTTGCTGCTCTCAAGAAAGCTTGCAGCAAAAGATGGATCAAAATCATTCAGCTGTTTATCTTCAATGGCCTGAGTTTCTCGGTTTACCTTCATAAAAAATGTACCTGCCGCATTACCCATCCCTCTAACAGAATAAAAACCTGAGCATGTAACAGAGCCATCCTCTTCGAGATACATATCTATGTCAGTAATGAATTTGCTTCCCAAAGTCAATTCATAATCCTCAACTGTGGAAGAATCGCCAGTAAAAGTGACCAATCCATATCTGAAAGGCGGAGCATTTTTCTCGGCAGGATCGTCTTTGTCATACCGTATCCTAACCAATAAAAACACCCTTCCTGATGCATCAACTTGTGATCTGTGAATTGAGAAATTCTTCCCTTTGTATGGAAATTCAATATCCCTACTCCACTTTGTATTGAGATTATTATCAAAATAATGAAAAGAGATTTTCTCATTTGAGTATTTATCAAATCGCTCAGAGAAAAACGTGAGCATAGATGAATTATCATTCGATGCTACAAAATTCAAAGACTCAATATCTGTCTTCCTACTTGCAGGAAACTGAGCAATCTTCATTTCCTTACCTACAGGATCGCCACCTAGAGAATATATTCTCCCATATAATTCTATCTTATCGCGCTCTTTATTATAGTAGGTAGCAAATAAAACAGGGTTATCACCCAGCCTTTCCATTACCTGATACTCAAGAGATTTATCACCACGATTCGTTTCCAGTGCAATTTCCTTATTAAATTGAGGCAACAAAGTGAGGTCGTCATACCTTTGAATATAGGTTTTGCTGGCTGAAAATAATTTAGTTCGGGTTTGAGATTGCATCATAACTCCTTCAGTCCAATTACCAATAACCGAAAAAGATGTTGAGCTAGATGGCTTAAATACCTCGCCACCCCATTGGATTTTATTCTCAAACTGAGCGTTTGACGTATTACTTAGAGTAAAAATGGATATTACTAAAAGCAAAAAGAATCTTGAATTCATAGTCCGACAAGTTAAGAATCGCTTTGCTATCATATAAATGATAACGCATTAATATTTAAACTGTTTTTACAGAATAACATTGTGAAACTGTTAACGTTCTCGTGTTGATACTTCCTTATTCTTAAAGCATTTGCCTTAAAGTGCTTAAGTATTTTTACAATCTATGATACGCATATTAAAACTCATCACCTTCGTCTCTATTGCAGCTTTGGTGTTCTCCTCATTTTTTACTCCACAAAGCAATCATTCAGTTGTCGAAGTTCTGCATGATCCTCCCTTTCTAAATCAAGGCCAGAAATGGGTCGATTCTGTAATGGGTAAATTAACTCCAGAGCAGCGTATTGGTCAACTTTTCATGGTTGCAGCCTATTCAAATAAGCCTATTGCTCATCAAAATGAGATTGCTAAACTGATAAAGGACCAGCAAATCGGTGGATTAATTTTTATGCAAGGTGGGCCTGTGCGTCAGGCAAAACTTACTAATTATTATCAAAAGCTCTCTAATGTGCCATTAATGATTTCAATAGATGGAGAATGGGGTGTTTCCATGCGATTAGATTCTACGGCTGTTTACCCTAAACAGATGACTCTTGGAGCTATTCAGAACGACACATTAATTTATCAAATGGGAGTCAGAATTGCTCAAGAATGTAAGCGACTTGGTATTCATGTAAATTTTGCACCTGTGGTGGATGTGAATAGCAATCCTTCCAACCCGGTCATTAACATGAGATCTTTCGGATCCGATAAATTCAATGTAGCTAAAAAAGGCATTGCGTATATGCTTGGTATGCAAAACACTGGAGTTCTTGCCAATGCGAAACACTTTCCAGGTCACGGCGACACGGATTCAGATTCCCATAAAACGCTTCCTACTATTAATCATACGCGCGAAAGGCTCGATTCTATTGAATTATATCCATTTAGGGAGCTGATTAATTTCGGATTAGGTAGCATGATGGTTGCACACCTCAATGTACCAGCTCTTGACAAGACTGCTGGAAGGCCAACCACACTTTCGCCTTACGTGGTTGACACACTTTTGCGTCAGGAATTGGGTTTCAAGGGCTTAGTTTTTACTGATGCGCTCAACATGAAAGGCATTAGTGCTAATCTCACCTCTAATCAGATAAATGTAAATGCTATAAAAGCTGGAAATGATATTTTGCTTTTTGCTAGCGATGTGGCATCTGGAATTTCTGGAATTAAGGCTGCCATTGAAAAGGGTGAAATTTCTCAGCTTGAGATTGATGCACGATGCAGAAAGATTCTTCATGCTAAGTATTGGTTAGGACTTGATAAATTCAAACCCGTTCAAATTACCAACCTTGTTGAAGACCTAAATAATGAGAATTCTGAATTGGTTAGAAGAAAACTAACGGAAGCTTCTCTTACAGTTCTCGAAAATAACAATGTTATTCCTCTGAAAGGCCTTGATACTCTTAAAATTGCGCACCTAGCGGTGGATGGAAACAGAGGAAGTATTTTCCTGAAAACTCTTAACAAATACACAAAAGTTGAAGGATTTATTGCTGATAAAGAAACTCTAGTTGATCAAAAAGCTCAGTTACTTCAAAAGCTGAAGTCGTTTAATCTAGTGATTGTTACGATTAACAATCCCAAAAATACCATGTCTAAAAAGGCAGGAGTAAATGCTGCAGTCAGTAACTTTTTGGCTGCTTTGAACAAGCAATCAACAGTGATTGTAAACCTAATGGCGAATCCATACAGCTTGTCAAGCCTTTCTGATGCAGCCACTCCGGCTGGACTAATTGTCTCATACGAGGACAATGATTTAAGTCAGGAATTATCGGCTCAGCTTATTTTTGGAAGCATCAAAGCGAATGGAAAACTCCCTGTCCATATTGACGATAGATACACTTTTGGCAGTGGTAAGGAATTGTCCCAAGTAATCAGAATAAAATATACCATTCCTTCAGAAATGGGATATACCAACAAGGATTTCAGAAAGGTCGATTCCCTTGCAGAAATAGCCATTAAACTCAAGGCAACACCCGGTTGTCAAGTCCTAATTGCTCAGAATGGTAAAGTCTTTTACAACAAAGCATTTGGCCATCATACCTATTCTGCTAACTCCGAGAATGTTAGTATTACAGATCTTTATGACTTAGCCAGCCTTACAAAAGTAGCAGCAACAACATTAAGTATCATGCGCCTAACCGATGAGCTTTATATCGATATCGACAAAACTGTCGCTGATTACATTCCATTTCTAGAAAAAACGAATAAGGGCAGCATGAGAATTAGAGATATTCTAGCTCATCAAGCAGGTCTTCCTGCTTGGATTCCATTTTATAGGGCAACAATTAAAGATGCCTCAACCAAAAATAAGTACTACAGAAATGCAGAATCTGATAGCTTTAGGATAAAGGTCGCCGACAATCTCTACATAAGAAATGATTATCCAGATTCAATTTTAGCTGTTATTGCCGCCTGCAATGTTGACACAAAAAAAAACTATAAATACAGCGATTTAGGTTACTACTTTTTCAAATACATCATTGAAAACCATTCTGGTAAATCTCTTGATAAATATGTCGATTCTTTATTTTACAAACCAATAGGCTTACCTAGAACATCATTCAACCCTTTAGCTCATTTCAGTAAAGATGAAATCATACCAACAGAAAAGGATGATTTATACAGAAAGCAACTCATTCATGGATATGTTCATGATCAGGGAGCAGCTATGATGGGCGGCGTTGGAGGTCATGCAGGATTATTTTCAAATGCGGGCGATTTAGCTACCATTATGCAAATGATATTAAATAAAGGTGTCTACGGTGGACAACGCTTTATATCAGAAGCAACTATCAACGAATTTATTAGATGTCAATTCTGTGAAAATGATAATCGTCGGGGCCTTGGTTTTGATAAGCCTGAAATGAATTACAAGAAAGTGGGTCCAACGTGTCAATGTGTTTCTTCACTAAGTTTTGGTCATACTGGATTTACAGGAACAATTGCTTGGGTTGATCCCGAGAAAAATCTAATCTTTGTTTTTCTTTCTAATCGGGTATATCCTGATGCAGAAAACAAGAAATTAAATATACTTTCAACCCGCACCGAAATTCAGGAAGCTATTTATCAAGTGCTGTGAGCCGCTTAAAGGAACTTAGAAAGAGTATATTGTTAGGGGTATTTATTAACCTAACACTAATTTTTATACTACCTGTTTGGTTAACCGACTATTTCATTTCAATTACCGGTCCTGTTTCAAACTATTTTGCTGAAATACTAAATGAAAGAATCCTTCAGAACGGTAACTTCTATTCTACATATTATGAAGTCGTATCTGTTAATTACACAGGCAGTTTCTCTATTTTCCTTCAGTTTCTCAAAGGGAATTTAATATCCGAAAGCCTTTTCGATAAGATTATTTCTAGCCTGTGGATTGTTTCTTTTCTATTTATTTCAAGAAACATTATTCTATCCATTAATTCCAAAGCCGATTATCGCCCGTTTTTGATTTTCCCTTTTGTTTTTTCTTATCCATTCATTTCAGGCGATTGGAATTTTTTGTTCAGTATCTTATCCGTTTTATGGGCAATAAGAATCCTGATTTTTATTCAAAAAAGTAAAATACAACCTATTCGCTTTTTCTTAGAATTCTTGCTATGTTTATTCTTTGCAGGAATATCTGGCTTACCTGCTCTTCTCTCAATTATAGCTATTTCAACTGTATTCATTCTATTAAATCCATCGAAGAATCTAAAGTTTCAATTTGGTATTCCATTTTTATCAGCTTGTGTATTATCATTAGTTCCTTTTGTTTTATTAAATGACTTTCTTTTCAATTCACTTGAATTTGCAAAAGTTGACCTGCCCTCAAGATTTCGAGACCTTCTTTATTTCAAGGTTCTATATTCCTTTTCCGATGAAGAAAACATGATCCTGGTTATCATTTCCCTTCTTTATGGAATTCTATTCCTATTCTCTTTAATTTCAATTTTCTATAGATTAAAACCAGATAAAACCCAGCGTTTTTGGCATCAGCTTCTTTACTTTTCATCTTTAGTTTTTCTTCTACTATTTTTCATTCTTCCCGACGCTAATTACAATCTTGTTTCTAGTGCTTCCCATTGGTTATTGTTATCTGCTATTTTCCTTTTGCTTTCTTTAGCATGCTTGAGAATTAAAAAAGCGTGGATTTTAACTATAGCCATACTTTCATTAATTGTTTCTATTGCTCACTTAAGAATTCAATATTTAAATTGGAATTCATTTAGTCAAAAAGCAATTTCAATTAACAAGGCCAAAGAATTCATCCCCGAAAATTCAGTTCTTCTAATAACCCAATCAAATGGAGCCTCAACTGATTTTTTGGCATTTTGCCTTTCAAGACAAAAATCAAAACTAATCATTCAATACTTAAATAGAGATATTTGTAAGGAGTATGAATTGCTCAGTGGTAATCAAATTCTGGAACGAAATAGAGTGCAATCGTCAGCTGACTTTCTTATTAGTTTAAATTCCAAGACTCAGGATAATGAGCTAAGAAATAGCTTGAATTTAGAATTAAAAGAGATACTTCAATTCGAAGATGTGGATGGCCGGTTATACCAAATAAAAAAGCCTGCAATCAATTGATTACAGGCTTAATTTCATTTTCAGAATTTCTTATTTAGCACTTTTTGCTGGTGCCGGCGTTGCTGATTTATTCTCTTTATACCTTTTGTCAGGAGTGCCGTCCTTCTTAAGACTCTTATTCTCTTTATACCTTCTATCCGGAGTCCCGTCCTTTTTTGTTTTTGTATCCGAATTAGCCGGACTTGCTTGCTCTTTTTGAACTTGTCTTATTTGAGGAGTTCTGGTATTTGGAGCTGCTGCTTCTTTCTTAACAGCCGGTGTGACTGCCTGATTTACTGGGGCCTTTTTTGTTTCTTCTTTTTTAACTTCTGATTTAGCTGGAGCTTTTGCCGGAGCTTGTTTAGATGTTTGTGAAAATGCAATTCCTGATGATATCATCAAAACTGCTGCACTTAAAATAAATTTTTTCATGTTTTTAATTTCAAATAATTGTTCAATTATCATGCCTTGTAAATTAATCAGTAAGGTTGTCTTTACTTCCTAATCTTATGGATAAAGATAGTGTAAATCGCCAATTCATGAATTTATCTATATCCGTTAATCCAGGTTGTTCAGTGCCATGAAGAGCATATCTAAAGTTTTCAATATCAATTGAAGGAAAGTATGAGGTTGTAATCATTGGCGTTAGGTCTATGGTATTTGAAATGGCAAACCTGCATCCTATTCCACCAGAAAACTGATAAGTCCAGACAATCGGATTGTACTCTTCATCCCTTGCCGTACTTAATGAATCGTTCAAGAATACACGAGGTAATATGGCAGATGCTCCTCCTCCAATTCTTACAAAAGGTCTAATTTTAAAACTTACACTGTCTAATCCAAATTCCATTGGATAAATATCCAATGCTAATTCTGCACTCATCCATCTAAACCTCAAATCAGCTTTAGAATTCCCATTCTCTGCATAAGAACTGAATATTTGGTGTGATAACGAGGGCGATAAAAATAGGCCCTTCCCTATCACTCCAGAATAACCAACACCTATTCGAAATGAACTGTGCAACTCAGGCTGCTTTTCTTCTAGCCAAGGCCGTGCATAATTGTAAGCCGAGATTGTTTTGTTCCACTCCGTGGGATTAATATATGAATACCCAGCTTGGAAATCCAAGTGCCTCTGTGCCGAAGCTGAGGAAACCAACAAAATAAAAATGAATAAACTAAGCTTTTTCATGATTTTAATATCTGTGCTATAGTTATGTAAGAAGATTCCATTGCGCCGTGAACCGTCCCAATGTGACCATTATAATTACAGGCCTCACCAGCAAAATATAATCTATCAGAAACTGGATCTGAAAGACTAGTCCGTTTGCCTAAAGAATTTATTGAGGGGTACGAATAGGCTCCTCTAATAAAAGGTTCCTGTGACCAATCTTTAATTACGTACTGACCAGTAAACCTGCCACTAACAGCACCAATTGGATACAAAGAAGACAATTCATTAATCAATGCACTAATAAGCTGACTCTCTTCAAGCTGCAACAATGACTCAGCTTTAGTTCCAGCCACAAAAGCCGTTAACAAGAAATCCGAGCTTTCCTTTCCCGCATGAGTTACCCAATACTCAGGAACTCTTTCTGCCCCTATAATACTTGATGTATCTTCAGCCCAGAATCTAGAATTGAACTTCAATATAACCTTCAGCACATTCCCCATTTCAATGTCTTCAATCGATGAAATTTTTAATGCCGGCAAAGCAGGTGTAAAATTTATATCTCCACCTTTTAATATACTCAAGGGTACAGTTACTAGAACTTTATCAGCCGTATAGCTTCCGCCAGCGGCTGACGAAGCCATTACAGTACTTCCCGAATAATCAATTGAAATTATTTGCTCGTTGAGGATTACTTTATTAAAAACCGCAGGAAATGCATCTTCAAAAAGCTTCCAGTAAGTTCCTGATTTAAATTTGAAGTTGGTGCTCCCAGATGAATATAATGATTCGGCTTCGCGCAAAGCAACCATCCCTATAAGATCGTTGTCTGCACCATACTCATTTCCTACTAAAGCATTTGCTATCTGCATCAATCTTGAGTCGACAGGAAAATCTGTTAGATACTGAGTTAACGTTTGATTAGTTCCAGGATAAGTGCCTAAGCTATCTATCAGTTGATACAAAGTTTCTCCTTCACCAGCTAACTCTGCCGATTCTCTTAGGTAAGACTCAGTTCTCAATTGATTATTGAATAGAAAGTAATCTGTTAAATCGTCTTTTCCCAAACGAGATGTTGCAAAATGATTTGCCAAATCATATAGGATAGATCGTTGACCATGTATTTCTTCCGCGCCTAATTCAATAGGAACATCAGAGAAAGTCAAATTCGAATTTATTCTTCCTCCTGTGCGGTTACTTGCTTCTACAATTTGGTAATCAATACCATATTCTTCAAGCAATGCTGCTGCATAAATTCCAGCAGCTCCTGCACCTATTATTAAAACTTTACCACTAAAATTAATATCTCCAGGAACTAAATCGTCCTTACAGGAACTTAGTAAACTTGGTAGAAACACTCCTGCCGGAATACCCAACATCAGCTTTCGAAGTAATTCTCTCCTATCCATAGCTATTTTTTTGCACAATATACCTTGAGATTTCAGGAATCAAAAGTTTAATCTTTTGTATTTCTTTCATGCTTCTATAATTAACCTTTTCTAACCGGCGCAACCTATCGGAACATGGCCAAAACTCTGAATATTTTATAGTGCCTTTTGACAATGTCGAAAATGTTAATTGAATGTGAAAAAAAACCTTTAAACTAAGCTATTCATATGTAACTCAAGGGCTTGATTTCACTATATTTGCATGGCTTTCAAAAAAGCGTTAAGCCTATAAAAGTCCACAATATATTTTTTAAGTTTTACAGATTTAAATGTTAGATACAATTTTGGAAGAAGAAAACAAAAACAATCGTAGTTATGGAGCCGATAGTATTCAGGTTCTTGAAGGTCTTGAGGCGGTTCGTAAGCGCCCTTCAATGTATATCGGTGACACAGGAGCAAGAGGCTTACACCACCTTGTTTATGAGGTTGTAGATAATTCCATCGATGAGGCTCTTGCTGGTTATTGCAAGAATATTGAAGTAGTTATCAATGAAGATAATTCAATATCCGTTCAGGATGATGGTAGAGGTATCCCAGTTGATATTCACCTTAAAGAAAAAAGATCTGCACTCGAAGTTGTTATGACCGTGCTTCACGCAGGTGGTAAGTTCGACAAGGATTCGTACAAGGTATCAGGCGGACTTCATGGTGTTGGGGTTAGTTGTGTTAACGCCCTATCAAAAACTCTAGTTGTTAGAGTTGATCGTCAAGGAAAAGCATATGAACAAGAATATGCTATTGGTAAGCCTCTTTATGATGTTAAAGAAATTGGCACTAGCGATAAAACTGGGACGCGCGTTCATTTCATTCCAGATGATACTATTTTTACTACCACTGTTTACAATTACGAAACAATTGCAAACAGAATGCGCGAACTTTCTTATCTCAATAAGGGAATTAAAATCACACTCACTGACTTAAGAGAGTTAGATGATAAGAATGAGCCAATTAACGATACGTTTTATTCTGAAGGAGGACTAAGAGAATTCGTTGAATATCTTGATTCTACAAGAGAAAGACTCATTGATGAGCCTATTTATATGGAAGGTGAGAAACAGGGTATCCCTGTTGAAGTTGCCATGCTCTACAATAGTTCTTTTACTGAGAATATTCATACTTATGTAAATAACATTAATACGCATGAAGGTGGAACTCACCTCTCCGGTTTTAGAAGGGCTTTAACGCGTACCTTGAAAAACTACGCAGACAAGGAAGGAATGCTCACTAAACTGAAGTTTGAAATTAGCGGTGATGACTTCCGTGAAGGTCTTACTTCAGTTATTTCAGTAAAAGTTCAAGAACCTCAGTTCGAAGGACAAACAAAAACCAAGCTTGGAAATAATGAAGTAATGGGCGCTGTTGATGTAGCTGTTAGCGAAATGCTTAACAATTACCTCGAAGAAAACCCTAAGCAAGCAAAAATGATCGTTGATAAGGTTATTCTTGCAGCAACTGCCCGTCACGCCGCTAAAAAAGCACGTGAAATGGTACAGCGTAAGTCCACTTTAAGTAGTACTGGATTGCCTGGAAAACTCGCTGATTGTGCTGAAACAGATCCAAGTAAATGTGAAATATACCTTGTCGAGGGCGACTCGGCAGGCGGAACTGCCAAGCAAGGCAGAAACCGAAATTTCCAAGCCATCCTTCCATTAAGAGGTAAAATTCTAAATGTGGAAAAAGCTATGATGCATAAGATTTTCGAAAATGAGGAAATCAAAAATATGTTCACCGCACTTGGAGTTAGTATCGGTACAGAGGAAGATAGCAAGGCTCTAAATATTACCAAAATACGATACCACAAGATTGTTATCATGACGGATGCCGACGTTGACGGCAGTCACATTACCACACTTATCCTTACCTTCTTTTTCCGTTACATGAAAGAGCTCATCGAGGAAGGGTATGTTTACATTGCTACTCCACCACTCTATCTTGTTAAAAAAGGTAAAGACCAGCGTTATGCTTGGAATGAAGAAGAAAGGGCAGCCATCACTGCTGATATGGCAAAGGACGGCAAAGAGGCAGGAGTTGGAATTCAACGTTACAAGGGTCTTGGAGAGATGAATGCTGAGCAGCTTTGGTCAACAACAATGAACCCTGAATTTAGAACACTTCGCCAAGTAACCATCGAAAGTGCAGCATCTGCAGATCATACTTTTTCTATGTTAATGGGTGATGAAGTCCCTCCTAGAAGAGAATTCATTGAGAAGAATGCGAAATATGCTAAAATCGATATCTAATTGATTATTTGTATTCTTTCAAAATGCTGCTAATGAATAATTAGCAGCATTTTTTTTATATTTAACACTGATAAAATCTAATACAATCCTATGCTATGCTAAAATTCAAACTTTTTTTATTTATTACAACTATTTCCATTACTGCATCAGCATGGAATACCCCAACTATAACTTCACCTTCTGCCGGTTCTGACGTTTATGTTGGTATCAATTTAAATTGGAATTCAGTTTCTAATTCCTCTTTCTATCAAGTTCAATGGGATACCTCTGCCCTTTTTAACTCCTCTCTGCTTTCTGGAGCCACCAATGCATATATCAATTCCAGCTCTGGAAACTCTGATACACAAGTCATTCCGAATATTTAAGATTTGGACAAATTTACTATTGGCGTGTAAGAGCTTATATTACAAATGACACCTCTGAGTGGGCCAGTTCTAATTTTTTAACCCGCGACTTTGTTACACAGTCATCTCCCAATAATACCGACACTTGGACAGGTATAACCATCAATTGGTTGCCGCACACAGGTGTAAGTTTTTATGATCTAGAAGTAGACACCTCCAATGCATTCAATTCACCTGCCTTGATTAGTATTACGAATAACTATATTAATTCGACTGATGGAAACTCTGATACTCAATCGTTTCTCTCCGATTTGTATTTCGGTAAAACTTACCATTGGCGAGTTAGAGCTCGAAATAGTGTAGATACTTCTAACTGGTCAAGTGTTTGGACATTCACTACTCGAAACTATGTTACGCAGTCATCTCCCAATAATACAGACACTTGGACAGGTATAACCATCAATTGGTTGCCACACACGGGTGTTGATTTTTATGATATGCAAGCTGATACCTCTGCTGCATTCAATTCTCCAGCTTTAAGAAGTATAACTAATAGTTATATCAATTCGACCGACGGAAACTCTGATACACAATCGTTTCTCTCCGATTTGTACTTCGGCAAAACTTACCATTGGAGAGTAAGAGCCAGAAATAATGTAGACACATCCAGCTGGTCAAGCATTTGGACATTCACTACTCGCGACTTTGTTACACAGTCATCTCCCAATAATACGAGCACTTGGACAGGTATAACCATCAATTGGTTGCCACACACGGGTGTTGATTTTTATGATATGCAAGCTGATACCTCTGCTGCATTCAATTCTCCAGCTTTAAGAAGTATAACTAATAGTTATATCAATTCGACCGACGGAAACTCTGATACACAATCGTTTCTCTCCGATTTGTATTTCGGTAAAACTTATCATTGGCGGGTTAGAGCTAGAAATAATGTAGATACCTCCAGTTGGTCAAGCGTTTGGATATTCGATACTCGGGATTTTGTTAATCTAGTTACCCCGAATGAAGCCGCCTTAAATATTTCAGTTAATCCCACACTCAATTGGGATCCCCATATTGGTATTCTAATTTATCAAGTCCAGCTAGATACCAGTAATTTATTCAATACATCGGCTTTTGTTTCCTTTGATAAAAGCTATATCAACTCTAGTAATGGAAACAGTGATACTCAGCAAGCCTTTAATGGTTTAATAGATAATACGGTCTATTTCTGGAGAGTTAGAGCCATAAACGCTTTAGATACTTCAGCATGGACACAAAGATGGTTTTCTACTGGTGATTTACCATTAATACTTCTCGCTGCACCTAACACAGTTTCGCCTGCGTGCGGTTCGGCAAACATTCAAATTAACTCAACTAATTTTTCTTGGAGTCCAATCAATGGTGCTGATTACTATCAGGTCGAAATAAAAACGTCAGGTTTGAACGGGGAACCAGAATATTCAAATATTTCAGGCTCGTCATTACAAATCAACAATTTATTAGAAGGAACTAATTATTGCTGGCGAGTAAGAGCCGTTGGTAATGGAAATGCTGGCCAATGGAGCAATACCTGCTGTTTTGCAACTTCTGCTCAAGTTTCTATTGAAGCTACAAATACCAATAACTCGACTTACTGCCAGAGTGATGAACTAATAGTTAGTTATTCAATATCAGGAAGTTATGAAGCTTCAAATATTTTTACTGTTCAAATAAGTGATTCAAATGGTGACTTCAACAATTCAACTAGCTTGGGAACTTTTTTAGAAGTCGAGTCTGATTTGTTTGAGGTTTTAATTCCAGCTAATTTAAGTGGAACAGCATTTAAAGTTCGAATAATTTCAAGCAATCCTGAATTCATTGGCGGAGCTTCAAACACTTTTGAAATAAATGAAGTACCAGAATTGATAGGAAGTCTAGATGCTTTGGCTTGTTCTCAATCTGATTCATATGAATTAGCTGAGATTTTGCCAGCGGGAGGAAATTATTCCGGAAACACTGTTTCTGGTTCAACTTTTTTCCCTAACCAAGTTGGTGCAGGCCTATACACTATTGTATATACTTATACCGATGCTAACAGTTGTACATCATCAATTTCCGGTGAAATCAGCGTGGAAGAATGTACATCTATAATGTCTACCAATCAAAAACCGCTGCTGCTTCAAACCCAAAACTCACTTCAAATAACCTTTGATATGGAGCAAGCAAATCATGTTCAAATCTTCAATCTACAAGGAAAATGCGTTTCAGAAATGAGTTTCAATACACATCACGTATTAATTCCTACCAATGAATTATCAGCAGGACTATACATTTTAACTTGGGAGAACATCAAAAGTAAAGGGTCTATGAAATGGATTAAACAATAAGAGCCGAGTATTTTATTTGTCCCTCTGGGCGAATTAACTATTCTTTAAAAATTGTTAACTCACTGATTCTCTCAGTAAAATAAAGAAGATTGCAAGGAACAGTAGATTACAATTATAAGCGATTAAATGAATCGATTCAATTTGATACCACCTTTATCTCCACTCGTCGATTCTTATCTTGCTCAAATTCATTCGTTTCAGGGTCAAATAACTTTTGAGATCCACCAAATCCAATTGTGCTCATTCTATTAGCATCAATTCCATTATCTGTTAAATAATTTAATACTGCTTCCGCCCTATCTTTCGAAAGATGACTGCTTCCTGTTCTGTTATTAATACCATCTTCCATATGCACACCTGTGCAACAAACATGACCATGAATCTCTATTTTAAGATCAGCATTTGTCATCATTATCTCCAATAATTCTTTTAAAACAGGAATACTTTTATCAACTATTATATCTAGACCCGGCTTAAACAAAAGGTTGTCGATAGCAACCGATTTACCGCTTTTTCTACTTTCCTCAATTTTTGATAATAAATCACCCGTCACATTTGAACTCGATTGTAATCCTTTGATTTTCAATTTATTTGACTCATTCAGTTTAACCAATTGTTTTACTTCAATCTCGACTCTCCTATTCAAGGCCATCCCTTCAATGGTTTGGTTAGAACTAATCGGATTTTCTTCTCCAAAAGCATTTAAAACCCATACAAGGCTATCTCCGTTATTTAATTTAGAGTAGAGATACTCTATCACATTTTGCAATCTCCTTTCTGCTAGATCTATATTGTATAATGCTGAAGCCCGTGAATCACAATATGCCGAAATCGAAAGTGTATCCCTAGGCTTAATATAATTCAAGGTTCCTATTTTTAATACTTCTTTTTCCGCAGGAGTGTCTTTATCGGTTTCAAAATAAACAGTGTATTTATTTTCAAATCCTTGCCCCAAAAGAGATTGAGAAAGTAGTGCAAACAAGCAAATTAATAAAAGCTTAGACATTTTAGACGTTTGATATCGACATGAATAATTTGAACGCTCAAACTACAAAGTAATTTTAATTCAATGTATTATTCAGTAATGACTAATTAATAGACTCTATCATAAGGCAAAAGGTGCGATTAATAGCACTTTGAGATAATAATCATCAATAACAAAAGTTCAATTCTTATGAATGTTTAAATAGACTGTTACTATATTTGCTCGTGCTAATACTACAACCAAAAGGATTTACAGACTACGAATTAATCGATTCAGGCGACTTTGAGAAACTTGAACGATTTGGTAAATATGTGACTATAAGACCTGAGCCTCAGGCATTATGGTCTAAAGTATTATCTGATCGTGAATGGGAAAAGAGAGCCCATGTTAAATTTGAGTCCAAAAGCAGCTCTTCAGGCAATTGGATTAAATTAAAGGAAATGCCCGATAGGTGGAATATATCCTATCAAGGTGAACATTCTAAATTGACTTTAAGGTTAGCTCTAACTTCATTCAAGCATGTTGGAGTTTTTCCAGAACAAGCAGTCAATTGGGAATATATCGCTAACAATCTAAAACAAGTAAAAAGCGAGCAGCCAAGATTTCTTAACTTATTTGCTTACACCGGAGCAGCGTCCCTTGCTGCAAGGTCTGTCGGAGCCGATGTAACGCACGTAGACTCAATAAAACAAGTAGTAAGCTGGGCGAATGAAAATCAAAAGCTTTCAGAATTAGATAATATACGATGGGTTGTTGAAGACGCAATGAAGTTTGTTAAAAGAGAAGTTCGTCGAGGTAATACCTATCATGGAATTATAATGGATCCTCCAGCATACGGTCACGGTGCTAAAGGAGAAAGCTGGAAACTCGAGAAACAACTTAATGAACTTGTATCAGATGTCCTTTCTTTGTTAAATCCAAATCAACACTTTCTGTTGTTAAATACTTACTCATTAGGCTTTTCTTCTTTGATAATAAACAACCTTTTTTTAAATACAGTACATCAAAACTCTAAATTGGAAAGCGGTGAATTATTTCTTGAATCTTCCACTTCTCAGAAATTACCCTTAGGAGTATTTGGAAGATTTTCAAACATTTAACAAGAATATTCGTTAATTTTATCAGTGCATTTATTTAAAAACATATCAATTTCAGTCATCATCGCGATTGCATTTTCGTCCGCTGCCATTGCTCAACAATTAGCTGGATTGTCGGCTACGCTTACTCAGCAGGAAACAATGCTAATTTCTTGGACTATGAAAGCTGGCTCAACTTGCGCTGATTTAGTTTTGGAGCACGCTGATGAATCTTTCCATTTCTCAGAAATCTACTATTATCCTGGTATTTGTGGAAATGTGGATTATGAGGAATCATATAGCTACGAGCAAGAAAGCCGAATCTCAAGGATAAATTATTATCGAGTTAAGCTCGGTTTTGAAGGCTATTCAGACACTATAATGACATCTGCTCCTTTACTAGGCAGTTCAGGCATAAAAATAGCTCCGCAGCCCGCTAGCTCATTAGTGAAATTTTATTTTAACAACCCTTTAGCAGATAAATTCACATTAAGAATTGTTGATTTAAAAGGAAAAGAGGTTTTTGTGAAAGATGGTATAGATTCAAATCAAATCGAAATAGAATTGAATGAATTTAAAAATGGCATCTATTTCACCTCTTTATCAAGCCCTTACAAAAAATATCACAGCCGCTTAATAATTCAGCATTAAGCACCATCAACTTATCGTGTAAGTTTTTACACAATTCCGCATTAAATTTTCTAATTCCTTTTTGGTGTTTTTCTTTGTATTCAAGAACTACACGTGATTTCCTGTCAAATTCCCAAGGAAATTTTTCTCCATTTTACATGTAACTGGTAAGCTTAGATTTTGTGAACACTTTTAACCTATTAAGGTACAAGTGTGAACGAAACTAATAATGCAATACTGAATGCAACACACCTACTATCGCTTTTCCTCTTGTCAAACAGAAATATCAGAGAAAACAAGCTCTTTTGATATTTCGACATGTTTCATGGAAATGTATTTCGGTGGGATCGTTGCAACTGTTTTGCAAAATAAGTTTTCAAACTTATCTAAAAACTTATCCCATCATGATGAAGACATTTACCAAAGTATTGTCTATTTCCCAATTAGCTAAAATTAAAATCGCACACATTATTAATGTATGTGTGATTTTCTTGTTGTTAGCTACATTTAATGCTAAAGGTCAAACAACCTACACCTCTACCGCCAACACAAATTGGTCGAGCATGACATGGTCGCCAGCAGGAACACCTACTTCTGTCGACAACGTTGTGATTGCGCACAATGTTACTGCTGACGTAGATGTTTCAGTTAATAACCTCATTATAAATGTGAGCAGAACATTGCTTGTAAACAGCACTGTTTTTACGGTGAATGGGTCATCAACCTTAAATGGAATTTTAAGAGATAACAGTTCAAGTGGAACTGCTGTTTTTGAAAGTTCTGTAACATTGGGTTCTGGAGGAAGATTAGATGTATCCACTGGTATTTCAGCCGATTGCGAATTCAAAGGTGGAATATCTAACAGCGGTACTATAAACCTAATTAATAGCAGTATTGCTCGATTCTCTAGCAGCTCACAATCGCTGACTGGTATTGGACCCTTCACAGTTTCCGATATACTAATAATGGGCGATATTACTTTGACTAACTCTTCAACTACTTCATTAGGTATATTTTGCAGTAACTCACTTGAGGGTAATTCCACAAATTCTACGTTCACTAGCGCTAATGGCACAACAATAAACTATGCTGGGGCTAACGCGCCAATGAGCATTGCTGGAGTATTTAATGTAAGTGCTTCTGGCAATACAGTAAACTACAATGGTTCTGTTCAAGACATTAGGTCAACAACTTATTATAATCTCAGACTTATAAGCGGTGGTGCTAAAAATATTGGAGATATAAATATATTAGGTTCACTTACACGAACAAATGGAACACTTAATTTCACTGGAATGCAGACATTCAGTGGAAGTGATGCGGCAACACTTAATACAAATACAGCTCTAACTTTTAGTGAGCTAATAATTAATAAAGCAGGCTCTACTCTAACCCTGCTGAATAATAACATTACAACCGGGACACTAACAATTTCGGCTGGAACATTTGCATTTGGATCCAGCAGTAGAACTGTCACTCTAACTGATGATCTCTCCGGTAACGGAACGCTTAATATGAACGGAGCTTCACATATTTTAAATCTTGGAGGTTCAAATAATACAATTGGAGATTTACTCACAAATACCGCAGGAAGTAGGATTAATTACAATAGGACAGGAGATCAAGAAATATTTTCAAGCTTGAATTATCGCACTGTTTTCATTTCTGGTTCAGGAATTAAAACACTAAGAGGAGGAGTTAGAATTCAAACAACTTTAGATATGAATTCAGGTGGTTCTTACTTTTTATCATTAGGGAATAATACCTTGAAGCTTAGCCCTGAAGCAACCCTCAACGGAAGCTTTAGTGATTCAAGATACATCATCACAGAAGGCGAAGGGGTTTTATTTAAAGAAGGTAACACTAACATAGATTTTACAACCGATATGGACAATGTCGGAATTTTCCCAGTTGGTTCAGGAGGCTTTTACACTCCTTTTACTATTTCAAGTTTAACATGCTCAGTAACTGGAATAGGTTCTGTTAGCGTTAGAGCAGTGCCCTCACGCCAACCTAATATTCCTTACTTCAACAATGCCCTAACTAAACATTGGGTGGTTGAAACGAGTAATCTATCATCTATCAATTCTACTCTAAGATTTAATTTCAATAATGCAGAAGTAATAGGTTCGGTTTCATTATATTCTCCAAGAGTATTTAATGGTTCAGCAGTAGTTACTCCAAACAATCCAAGCGCACCTGGTTCAAATCCTATAGTTACAACTGGTACAAATTTCTTAGCTGGATCTTGGGCAGCTGTAGATCCAACGGTAAGATCTGCTTTGTATTCTTACCAGTCTGGCGATTGGCATAACATTAACACTTGGACTACAGATCCTTCGGGAAACACCCTTGTTAGTCCAATGATTCCTCAACAAGGTGACCAGGTCGTTATTCTAAATGGCCGCACAGTTGTTAACTCAGCATTAGCAGATACTATTGGTTCCTTAACAATTAATAATGGCGGTGTTTTGGATATCGGCTCTACTACAAATCACTCTTTCGGACCAATAAGTGGAAAAGGAAGGTTAAGACTTTCTTCTATTAATCTACCAACAGCAAACTACAATAACTTTGTTTCTGCTGATGGAGGAACAATTGAATATTATTCAACAGGAGTAAGTGTTCTTCCTTTGCAGTCATCTTTAAACACATACAATAATCTAGAGATAACAAGTGCTGGCTCTGTTCAAAGTAATATCGCGGTAAACCACAATATTACCTTAAACGGTAATCTCGGAATCTCCAAAACTGGCTCTGCAACTGCAAACCTAATCATTGGTTCTGTTGCTGGAAACAGAACATTGAATATCATTGGAAATACAACTATTGGGGCAGGATGCTCATGGATTGTGGGCAATGTAAACTCAACACACAATGTTATCATTCAAGGAAGTTTATCTAATAGCGGAACAATCGATTTTACGAATAGTGCCGACTATAGTAACTCTTCAAATGGTGCAGTAAACATACATTTTCAAGGCGCTAACTCAAATACTACTTTAACACTTAATGCAGGAAGCTCTACTACCTTCTTTGGTTTTCAATCAACTAAATCTACTGGCTATCAACTTGCGGTTAACGCTGCTAGCGGTACAACGGTTAAATTCGTTAATAGTGGAGCAACAATCCAATTAAACTCAAGCGGTATTCTACGCCTTGGAGCTAACATCACGATCCCTCGACTATTTGGAAGCAATAGCGGCAACTATGATCTTGGAAGTCCTGGAGCCTTGCCCGTTCTTTGGATTGATGGTGCAATCGTTACCGATGGAGGAGTTGGAGGAGCGGTTGTACCTTATGGAACTATTAAGGTTAGTGCAGGCAGCTTGATTTGTGAAAACGGACAGAAGGCAATTGTAATTAGAGAATCTGGCTCACTTGAAATTACTGGCGGAACAGTAGAATCAGGGTTATTAAGAACCTCTGTCACAGCAGTTACTCATCGTGGTAGCTTTTTTATGAGCGGAGGTACATTTAATTTAACTGGATTGGCCTCAAGCGAACAAACCTATTATTCAATATTCTCTCTTCCTTATCCTGAAAATGTCTTTCAAATGTATGGAGGTATAATTAATATTACCCG
This sequence comes from Bacteroidia bacterium, assembly GCA_040882555.1. Lineage (GTDB taxonomy): Bacteria > Bacteroidota > Bacteroidia > M30B66 > M30B66 > M30B66. Next base: position 14,326 of record JBBEBC010000153.1, on the reverse strand, counting down.
TGTGCAATCTGTAGCTAATTCAATTACTCCTAACGGAGGATTTATGGTTGCTTCTACAGAAGGAAATTATGAAGTAACCGGCGGAACGGTTAATTTTAATACAACAGGTTCGGTTCACTTTGATATTACTAGCTCTGTACCATTGTACAATGTTAATATTGGACGATCTACTTCAGGTTCTGGACAGGTAAGATTAAATACTATCGATTTTTCTTATAATGGATCTGCTGCTAATAGAGAAAGTATTCCCGCTACCGCTTTAAGAGTGCTGAATAATCTGGTAATTCAATCATCATTAAGTCCTGCTTTTAATGCTCAGGATAATGATGTTATTGTTAGTGGAGACTTTACAATTTCATCTGGAGCAACACTTTTCTCTGGAAACAATGCTATAAGATTTAATAATTCTATCCCTCAAAATTTTGTATTAAACGGTACTACATCATTTGCATCCGCAGGAGGAAGCAACTTAAACAATGGGCCCGAAGCAATCACTTCAGGTGCTAATTACACCTTTGAGAGACTAACTTCAAATCAAAATGTTGAGATGTCGCCCATTAATACTCTCACGGCAGAAAGAATCATGGAGATGGATCAAGGAGGCTTTCATAGATTCTACACTCCATTCATACCTTCTTCAGGCCCAGTTACAGCAAGTATGTATGTTAAGCCAAATGGCAGAACGTGTGTTTCTATGAAAGTTGGGGCATTTAATAACATGGGAATTGCATGGTTTAACTTATCCGGCTCTGGCTCTGTTCAATCAACAAATGCAAACATTCAAGATGCAACCATTACGGCAGAAGCAAATGGCTGGTATAGAATTACTGCCACTGCTGCAGGTAATTCTCAATACAGACTTAGATTAGTTCTAGGTAATGGTTCTTGCCAGGAAAGCTATTCAGGCAGTTCAAGTATGGGTATTTTTGCTTGGGGCTTAAAAATTGAAACTGGCTCAGTTGCAACACCCTATTCATCAGCTGCAAGCACAGGTATTAATACTTTAGTTGTAGAAAAAGTTGGGACAAGTAATCTTAATATTACAGGTTCAGCCACTTCCCTCCTTCTTAATGGAAGTTTGTTAGTGGAATCTGGACAGTTAAACCACGGCACAAAAACAGTAAACGTTAAGTCAAGTGTTATCAATAACACATTGATTACTGGATCAGGCTCTGGAAAAGTAAGACTTAATGGTAGCAACGTTCAAATAATACATGGTGATGGGGATGGTATTTATTACAATTTAACATGTGATAATGGAGGTGGCTCAGCTGGAAATACCCAGATTATTTCCACTTCCTCCTTCTCAATTCAAAACAATATTGACCTTGCTATAGAAAGAGTACTAGACATTGAAAACAATACGCTGAACATTCTTGCTAATGCAACAATCACTGCTGGTGCAGGCAATTTCGGAGTGAATAAATTCATCAAAACACGAGGATTCCTCTCTGATGGTGGTATTGCAAAAGCTTTTAATAACACATCTGCATTTCTATTTCCATTCGGTTCAGGTGCGAACTATACACCGGCAACTATTACCTTCACTTCGGCGCCAACAACATACGGAACTCTTGATGTGAGACCAGTTGCAGCTCAGCAGCTTTATGTAACAGACCCTGATGCTTTTGAATATTATTGGAAAGTAAAGCAAACTGGATTCACTGGAATTCCAGCTAGCTCTATTAATCTAAAATTTAATTATGGCAACTTACCTGATAATGCTACCTATATTCCAGGGTATTATAATTTCCAAGAAATTGCGTACACAACAGTTCCTGATGTAAATGCAGTAGTTGAAGCAAGCAATGAAATCTTGTTTAACAATTGGACCAAACTTGAGGGTGATTTTACAGCAGGTGTGCCAGCTGCTTTTGGAACTGTTATACCATATTACAGTCGGGCAACTGGCAATTGGAATAATCCTACTACTTGGTCTAATACTGGACATGGAGGAAATGTTTCTTCAACAATACCAAATGATCACGTTCCTGTATTTGTAGGAGCAGATGGGTACAATCATACCGTTACTGCAACTACAAATAACACATTGGCAGGCTCACTTCTAATTGGAGCAGGCTCAACGCTCGATTTAGGAGTTACAACAGGTAATAATTTTGGAGCATTACCTTATTCTACAGCAGGAGGAGCTGGAACGATTAAAATATCTTCTTCAACAGCAAATGCTGAATTCCCTGCAGGTGACTTTGGATTGTTCTTCTTGGAACAAGGAGGAACTGCCGAATACTATACCACAAATTCAAACTTCATATTGCCACTTCAGACGGCAAGCCCTACAATCATGGAAATTCCAAGTTATAAGCAGCTGGTAATATCTCCTTCTGCTTCTTACAGAATTAGATTTCCTATGCGCGATTTAATCGTCTTTCAAGATTTAAATATCAATGGCACTTCTGCAAATGGAGAGGCCAATTTAAATAATTCAAATTCCCAGGAGATCACAGTGAATGGAAACCTGAATGTTAATGGAGGAAGACTTCGCATCAGAAGTGCTGAAAATCAAATCCTTAATGTTAAGGGTAATTTTATTGTAACATCTGGAGCATCCATAGACGCAACCAATGCCGCTGATGCCACACATACAATTAACCTATTTGGAAATCTTACTAATAATGGAAGCCTACTTCTAAACAGCACAAGTAAAATTGTGATGAACATGGTTGGCTCCTCTTCTGCCTTAATTGATGGCACAAATGCTGCAGCAACTACGAGTTTCTATGAATTATATATCAACAAAGGATCTGATGAAACTTTAGTGACTGAGCTAATCATTGCTGGCTCTATTACAGTTCCCAACACAAATTGGTTAAACCTAATTAATGGAACATTCAGAGTTTCAAGAAGTGGGACTTTAACCTTAAATAATAGCTCCAATCTTCCATTCTCTATACCAGCCAATACAAGACTTTCAGTTAATCATAATGGGGCTGTTATAAATATTGCTCAGCACAATTCAAATAATTCCGATCTTATTTTAGGAGGGAAACTTGAACTTCTTATGGGAGTTGTAAACATAGGTAATGTGACCAACACAAGTCATAATGACCTTGAATATACTGCTTCTGGCACTCCGACGGTGGATGTTAGAAACAACTCCATGTTAAATATTAACGGACAAGTTAGAAGAAGTATTTTCTCCTTGCAAGGAGGACTTACATACATCCAAAGTGGTAATAGCACGGTGTTAGTTAGAGGAAGAAATTCAGAAGGTGCCAGTTCATTCAATCTTGATAGAGCTAAATTTGAGATTTTAAATCCGAATTCGCGTTTTGAAATGTCGGATAATGCCTTATTAATTCTGGACCGTTCTGGAAATGCAAGCAATATTTTTGGTGATATTTATTTAGACCCGGCTAGTTTTTCTTTAACAGGCGGAAAAGTAGTTATTGGAACAGGTAATACAGCTTCAAATATGACATTTGGTTTGATAGCAAATTCGCCTTTCTATAATTTGACAATTGATGGAACAACTACCAATAAATACATCAATAATATAAATACTCCAACTACCATTTTGAATGACTTCTTTATCGAAGGAGACTCTCAATTCAGAGCTAATGGTCTTGATATTACTATAGGTGGAAATTTCACAAATACGCATTCAAGCAGCGGTATTGGAATTAATACTGGAGGATACCGTCCAGGAAGCACCGCACAAACTACGATTTTAAATGGTTCTGGCTCAAATCAAGCTATTGAAGGTGTTATCAATAACCTCACAAACTTCTCAAACCTCATCATTAACAATACATATCCAACAGGATCTGTGATGCTAAATACAAATTCAAATATTCGAGTTAATGGTTGGATAAATCTTGTATCGGGCGATTTCAACGTACAGAATAACACAAGCACTGTTCTAGGAGATGTAACGAATAACGTCAATGTGCTTGCTGGAACAGGTAATTTCATACTTGCAGGTTCATCTACACAACTTATTAATGGAAATGGCTTAGCTAGCTTTGATAATCTTCGTTTAGAAAATACAACTGGTGCCGACTTAACAGCTCCAATAACAATAAACAAAGATTTAAATATAAATCAAGGGATTCTATATATAAATAATCATCTATTAACCATTGGCGAAACCGCAACAATCAGTGGTACAATGAATTCTAATATGATGATTCGTTTAAATGGAGTTGTATCAGATGCGGGTATTAAAAAATTATTCCCTGCAAGCGCTGGTAGTTTCACCTTCCCTTTTGGAACAACTCTTAAATATACCCCTGCAACACATACTATCAGTTCTAATTCCGCAACTGGTTCTATAACAGCTAAACCAATAAATATTAAACACCCTGCAACAACAGATGCTTTAGATAAGGAATTAAAGTTCTATTGGAGTGTTAATTCTACTGGCTTCTCTCCTTCTGCCAATTATTCACATGAATACAACTATTTCTTAGGAGACGCTCTTTCTGGTAACGAAGCAAATTATGTGGCTGGACGTTATTTTAACAATGTTTGGGTACCGGTTGGTGGAATCCCTTCATCTGTAAATGCGGCTCAAGACAAAATCACTCTAAGTAATGTAAACTATATAAATGGTGATTTCACAGCTGGAGAGTCTTCGGAATTTGGAATTATTCAAACATATTTTAGTCGCAACGCCACTTCTGGAGGTAATTGGAATGATATTAATTCTTGGTCAACAGATGTTGTATTGCAACACGATGGACCTGCAGCAGTAATTGCTCCAGTTGGTAAAAACATAGTAATTGCCCCTGGACATACTATTACTGTAACTGATAATGGAAAAAGCGCCCCAACTTCAATTCTCAATGGAAATCTAATACTTGGAAATACCTTTGGGCACAATTTCGGAGTTGTTTCAGGTACAGGATTAGTTAGAGTGACGCCCACTGCAAGCACATCAATGTTGTTCCCTGGAGGAGACTTTGCATTGTTTAACACTTCTGGTGGAGGTACATTTGAATACCAAGCAAATTCAGCGGCTACAATGCCCTCTCAAGCTACTTATAATAATTTAATGTTCAGCGGAAGCGGCCAAAAAAATCTTCCAAATCAAGATCTTCAGGTAAACGGTAATTTAAGCATCATAGCAGGAAATGTAAGTACCGTAAACAGGAAAATTTCTCTTAAAGGAAATTGGACAAATCAAATGGGGCTTCCAGGCTTTACAGCAGGAGGCAGCGGTGAGGTTATTTTAACAGGATTAAACCAAGAAATTTCAGGAGCAACTGGTTTTACTAAATTGATAATTCAAGGAGGAGGAATAAAGCTGCTCAATGCAACCACATACGTTACAGTATTGGAGTTGAACTCAGGAATTATAAAAACTAATTCGAATGAAATTGTAATTAGCTTTAATGGAAATGTAATTGGTGGCTCAAGCAATAGCTACGTAAATGGAAATCTTAAAAAAGGTATTGAAGCTGGAGCAATAAACAAACTATTTGAAGTCGGAGATGATGCTAGGTATGCTCCTGTAAACTTAATCTTTAACGGAAGTATTATAGCAGGTGGAAACATTACTGCACGAACCGATGCTGGAGATCATCCTTCAATGTACTTAAGTGGTCTTGATGCCAATAAATCGTGCAATAGAACTTGGACCTTAACTCCTGTTTCTATTATTGGTTTGAGTTCTTATGCTGCTGAGTTTAATTTCAACGCTTCGGATTTAGATCCTTCAGCAAACACAGCAACATTATCAGTTTCTCGTTTATTAAGTGGAATCTGGAATCTTGAAACAAACGTCACAAATTATCCAACTTATCTTGCTGTTGGAGGCATGACTGCCTTCGGGGTATTCCAGCTAGGTGAGCCTTTGAATGGTATTATTTGGACAGGAAATGTAAACACCAACTGGAATCTCGCTTCAAACTGGCAGCCTAATTTGGTACCAAGTTCAACAGATGATATTATTATTGGATTAGTAACCAATCAGCCAAACATTTCAATTGGGTCAAATGGAAACTGCCGAAATATCAATATGAGTTCAGGTGTTATTGTATCAATTCCTTCTTCTCATAACCTAAGTATCACTGGTAATATCAATTCAAATAATTCAACTTTCAGTGGAGCAGGAACAGTTTTAGTAAATGGAGCTAGCGCAGTGTTAACAGGTTCGTTAATCGTTGGTACCAATATCGAAATTGCTTCAGGAGCTATTCTATCATTTGATAATGGATCAAGTGCTGATTTCCAAAGAGTTATAAATATTCAAGGTCAGTTAAATATTAATCAAAGACCTATCGTATTTGGTGGACCTCAATCTGGTAAAATAAGCGGTAACTTAACAACATTCGAGAATGTTAGTTTAAATAAAACAGCTAATAATCTTGAGCTTTTGTTGAGTGCTGACATGAATGTTGTTGGTTCACTTTCAATGAATATGGGAGATCTGAACCTTAATGGTCAAACTATCAACTTCGGAACAACAGGTTCACTATCTGGTGAAACAGCTCAAAATAAAGTATATGGCCTTTCTGGTTCAATCGTAGCTCAGCGAACTTTAAATAATATCAATGATTTAGATGTTGCTGGATTAGGCCTCTCTTTAACTAGCTCATCAAATCTTGGATTAACAGATATTACAAGAGGACACCAACAACGAGTTTTCAATGCAGGGTTTGGTATTGACAGATTTTATGAAATCCATCCTACTAATAATTCATCCCTTAATGCAACTATGAAATTCAATTATTTTGAAGATGAATTAGCAACGAATATGGGCTCAATTGTTGAAACAGAACTTGATTTATGGAGATTTGACGGAGCTTATTGGAATGTACAATGGGCTACTCTAGACGCTGCAAATAATCAAATAGTTAAAACTAATATTTCAGAATTCTCTACTTGGACAGCTGGGTCTAGAGATAATAACGCTTTACCAATTACCTTGATTAACTTCGATGGAACTTGCAATGGCTCAATGATTACGGTTGAATGGTCAACTGCTTCAGAATCTAATAATAAAATGTTCTTCCTTGAAGAAAGTGAAGATGCAAAGAGCTGGAGCATGGTTAAAACCATCACTGGAGCCGGTAATAGCACAACACAGAAAAACTACAGCGAATCAATAAGTAGTAAATATGCAGGTGGAAGTTATTACCGATTGACCCAAGTTGATTTTAACGGAAACTCAGAAACTTTTGACCCTATCTACATCAACTGTGAGCAAAGCTTGAGTAATGAACTAAGCATTTCACCAAACCCAGCTGTAGATTTTGTAAATGTTTCGATTACTGCTTCAGAAGAAATGGAAACTCAACTGACATTGTTCTCAACGAGCGGACAAATTCTTTTCTCTAAGCAAGCTAGACTAACGAAAGGCTCTAATACCATACGTTTAGATATAGTAGATCTTCCTTCAGGTGCCTATCATTTGAATGTGACTAGCAACAAAAAAATTGAAATATCAGGAGCTCGCTCAATTATTAAGCGATAAAGCTTCATAAATTCAAGAGCACTAGAGCCAAGTTCAATTGGTTCTAGTGCTTTTTTATGTAATCTGGTCTTCATCTTTGTGAAACCTAAATCCAAGTCTCTTTCCAGTAATAGCTTTTATTGTTTGAGCATTCTCCGTGATTTGACTGAAAGTAGTTTCCTGAACCGTTTCATATGGAGGAGTGAGTAAATCAAAATTCAAACAGTAAAGCACCGCAGAATAGATTACTTCCTTTATGCTTCTGGGATTCAGCTCCTCCGTTGAAAAATTATTATAAAGGAAACCCATTTGGCGTTTTCCTTCCATCATAAAGTGCCTATCCTTATTAATAAATACTCTACCAACTAAGTAACCAACATCATTTGATCTTCTGAATTGAATAGAGTCGGCAAGAAAATTATACACGTTAATTAATCCACAAAAAGCTCTTGATTGATCATCCCGAACGTATGAGAGATTCCAAATATCATGGCTAGAGTCGAAGAAGAACACATTTGAATGCATTTCAAAAACTAATACATCTCCAGCTACTCTAATCTGAATCGAGAAGGGTGAATTCTCGTGATATTCGATTTGAAGTCGATCATCAATTTTATGAGCTTCTTCCTTTAAATGATCTTTAATTTCCTTTAAAACTGTTTTAAACTCCTGAAATACTTCTTCAGTCAATTTATGAATGCTCAGTTTAAGAGAAGCTTTCTCCTTTAAAGTTTCTAAAATTAATTGTTCGGCATTTGACATTCTAATTTATTTTAATAAGCTCTAGCAAATAAAACTCTTTCCTTTGAAGGTCTGCCCGAATATACACATTGTCCGTCTTCCTTTTTGCTGTTTAAAGGAATACATCTGATCGTTGCCTTCGTTAATTCTTTAATTTTCTCCTCGGTTTCAGGCGTTCCGTCCCAATGCGCATAAATGAAGCCCCCTGGTTCATCTAGTAAAGCACAGAACTCATCCCATGAATTTGCAACATGCGTTTGTTGTTCTCTACGCTCTAAAGCTTTATCAAATAAATTCTTTTGAATTTGTTCTAGGAGATGACCTATTTTACTAGGTAAATCGATAACCTGAAGTGTCTCCTTTTCCAATGTATCCCGCCTTGCCACTTCGACAGTAGAGTTTGCAACGTCTCTTGGACCAACAGCAATCCTTACAGGGACGCCTCTATATTCATGCTCTGCAAACTTGAACCCCGGCTTGTAAGTGTCACGATCATCTATCTTAACACTGATATTCTTTTTCTTTAACTCTTTCTTGATATTTTCAGAAAATTCAAGCACAGTCCTGAATTCATCATCACCTTTGTATATAGGTACTATTACAACTTGAAAAGGAGCAAGTTTTGGAGGAAGTACGAGACCTTTATCGTCAGAATGAGTCATTATCAAAGCTCCCATTAATCGAGTTGAAACCCCCCATGATGTTGCCCAGACATATTCTAGTTTTCCATCTTTACCTGTGAACTTGACATCGAAGGCTTTCGCGAAATTCTGTCCTAAAAAGTGAGATGTTCCAGCTTGAAGAGCTTTTCCGTCCTGCATCATTGCTTCAATACAATAAGTATCAATTGCTCCGGCAAAACGCTCATTAGCTGTTTTCACTCCTTTTATAACTGGCATTGCCATGTATTCTTCAGCAAATTCTGCATACACATCCAACATTTTCCTAGTTTCCAAAATTGCTTCTTCAGAAGTTGCATGCGCAGTATGTCCCTCTTGCCAAAGAAATTCAGCAGTTCTAAGGAATAACCTTGTTCTCATTTCCCATCGAACCACATTCGCCCATTGATTCACAAGCAAGGGTAAATCTCTATATGATTGAATCCATCCTTTATATGTATTCCAAATAATGGTTTCAGACGTAGGTCGGATAATTAGTTCCTCTTCAAGTTTTGCATCTGGATCTACAATCACACCTTTACCTGACTCATCATTCTTTAATCGGTAATGAGTAACAACCGCACATTCCTTTGCAAAACCTTCAATATGAGCAGCTTCCTTGCTAAGAAAAGATTTTGGTATAAATAATGGAAAATAGGCATTAACATGCCCAGTTTCCTTGAACATATCATCTAATTGCCTTTGTATTTTTTCCCAAATAGCATATCCATATGGTTTAATAACCATGCAACCTCTCACAGCCGAATTCTCAGCCAAATCGGCCTTTATAACTATGTCATTGTACCATTGAGAATAATTCTCTTCGCGACTTGTATGTTCTTTACTCATAATGTTTATGATGTGGTATGGTATTTGCCTTTTCAACTCAGTAGCAGCAAAAATAATAAAAGCACAAAGCTACGCATTGACATGAACAGCTCTACACATTTAATATCAGGTTCTATGAAACTTATCCATTCCATATTAGGAGTCCTGTTGATTTCATTCGGCAGCTCCTGCAGCACTTACCAACCGGGCATTGTAACAGAACCGGATGATCGTTATTATTCACTTCGTGATGCGAAAAAAGAACAAAGAGCAGCTAGAAAATTATCTACTTCCCGGTCATCAGCTTTTGCAGATACTGATAATTTGAATAATCAAAATGTCCCTAACGATAATGACAATTATCAAAGAATTACCGATCCAAATGATTATTCTTCAAATGATGGCACCACAATAATCAACAACTATAATGGTGGCGGATTTGATATGGATAATTATTATGATTATATGTATGCATCTCGAATTCGAAGATTTCACAGAAATACAGCAAGTTTCGGATACTATGATCCATTTTTTACAAACACCTATTTCTATAATCCAAATCCATTTCTATTCGGGAATAGCATCTATTCAAGTTATGGGTTTTTCAATCCTTATGTTCCATGGGGTTTTAATAATTGGGGAGGAGGTCCAGGTCTCAACATAGGCTGGAATTCATTTACAGGCTTTAACATTGGCTTTAATATGGGTTGGGGTAACCCATATATGGGATTCAATAATCCTTGGAGGTGGAATTCTTGGGGTTACAGTCCATGGGGTTCTCCATTTGGTTTCAATCCATGGGTAAATAACCATCCTTGGGGTTTCAATTCATGGAACAACGGTTATATGATGGGTTATTCTAATGCACTCATGCAAAACTCTATGGGAAATAATGGTTTGTATTACAATAGTTTTGACAACAACACATACAACTATAATACAAATAATATTGTAAATAACTACGGAGTCAATAGTTCTGGAGCAGGTGGTGGAAGCAGTTACAAAACCTCCAACAACCTATCAAATACCTTCTCTAAAGAGATTGGACAGACAGTTTCTGCAATGCATGCTGACAACGATACCAAAATTTCTCAAGGCACTAACTCTCAAAATCAGGTAAAAGGCGGCAATACAAGTATTTCGCCGGTAAATGCGGCCGATTCAAAAAACACTCAAATTCAACCAGCAACCACTACTAATGGAAAAGGTCAAAATGCAACTCCTCAAATTAGCTCTCCAACAACAAGTAATTCAAAAGGAGAAGGTGCAGCTCAAATTCAGAACAATAATGCTGTAAAAGGAAATGGTTCAACTCAGATTGCAAATCCTTCAAATTCTGATTCAAATGTGAATCAAGTTAAAGGTCAAAATGGTACTACTCAATCTCAAACAATTAGTTCTAACCCGACAATTGTTAAAGGAAACAATTCTAATCAAGCGCCAAATTCAGTTATTACAAATGCAAACGTAAACAATCAAACTGGAAAGCAGGATTTGATTAACCAAGGTAAAACAAACAATGTTGCAAATAATTATTCAAGTACTCCGGTTAAAGGCTCGCAGGCAGTGAGAGAAAACAGTCCAGTTGTTAACAGGCCGGCGAATATTGATCCCAAGCAATTTGATAATGCTGTTAATCCCTCTTCTCCTTCTAATGTGACTAATAACAATTCTGTTAGAGGATCAGATAATCCTGGTAAAGCACAACCATATACGCCAAACTATGACTATAATAATGGTGTTAGAAGCAATAATCTGAATAATGGCTCGAGTTCATCTTACAATAAAGGAGGAAATTCAAGCCAGCCCTCAAGATCTACCGCACCTGCGCAGAATTATCAGAAATTTGAAGCACCGAAACAAGCTGCTCCAGCTCAAAATAACCAGAGATTTGAGTCGCCTAAACAAGCGACTCCAGATCAGAATTATCAAAGATATGTAGCTCCAAAGCAAAGTGCTCCAGCTCAAAACTATCAAAGATATCAGGCTCCAAAGCAAAGTGCTCCAGCCCAGAATTATCAAAGATATGAAGCTCCGAAACAAACAGCTCCAGCTCAGAATAATCAAAGGTATGTTGCTCCTAGACAAAATACACCGAGCCGTCAATATCAAGCGCCGAGTCAAAGCGCTCCTAGCAGACAATATCAAGCACCTGCTCCTAAGTCTCCAAGGAATTCATATCAGACTCCGAGCAATTCAAGTTCGCCAAGCCGATATTCCGCTCCAGCTAGAAGCAATTCCAATCGTTCATTTTCAGCGCCGTCTCGTCCGAGTAGCAGTCCGAGTATGAGATCTTCGGGTGGTTCGAATATGAATTCTAGTGGTGGAAAAACTTCCTCACCTAGAAGAAAGTAAATAATCTTGATTATGAGAAATTTATTAATCACAGGAGCAATGATTTTCATTGCTCCATTTATTATGGCACAATCGATAGATGATGCTGTAAGGTATTCTCAAACAAATTCAGGCGGAACAGCTCTTTCCATGGGCATGGGCGGCGCCACCGGAGCAGTAGGAGGCGATTTTTCTAATGCCGTAACAAATCCAGCTGGTTTAGGCCTATTTAGGCAGTCAGAATTTGCAGGATCACTATCTTTATTCAATAGTTCGACTTCTAGCGATTTTTATGGTTCTGGCGAAGACGACCGAAAATTCAATTTTAATATTCAAAATCTGCATTTAGTAATTCACTATCCTACAGTTAACAGATTAAAGAAAACAGGTTGGATGGGTTCTACCCTGGCAATAGGCTATAATAAAACATCAAATTTAGGAGAACGCTGGACGTTTAGAGGTTTTAATCCAAACAGTTCTCTAGTTGATGCCATTGCTCAATCAGCAAATGGAATACAACCAGATCAATTGTCAGCTCCTGATCAATTTGTAGCCTACCAAACATTTTTGATTGATCCTGTTACTGATTCTAGCGGTAATATAGGATATACAAGTTTGCTTGGTCCAGCAGGAGGTGATGTTACTCAAAGAGGCACAATGGATAGTCGAGGTCGTATTGGTGAAACATCTATCTCTTTTGCAGCAAATCATAGCAATCGATTTTATATTGGAGCGGGATTGTCCATTAGAAGAATAATTTTCGAAAGAGATTTTACTTACACTGAAAGGGACGATGCTGATTCAATTGCTTCGTTTAACTCATTCACTTATACTAACACCCTAAGCGACAGAGCGACAGCGGTAGCTTTTAGAGGTGGTATTATTTATCGAGTGAATGATCATGTTAGGCTCGGAGCTTCAGCTTTTGTGCCTTTAGATTACACTGTTAACACTGACTATAATTATTCAATAAATTCAGATTTAAGCAGTGGACAATATAGCTCAGAATTTCCTGGCACTTTTAAATATAAGTTAAGATTGCCCAGTCGTTTTACTGGTAGCGCAGCATTTATTCTTGGTAAAAAAGGACTAGTTTCAGTTGATTATGAGACAGTAAACTACAGTAAGAATAGGCTAATTGACGACTCTGGTTTATTCGATAATACGAATGACGTTATGCGGACAAGACTTACAAATACAGGAAATCTAAGAATTGGAGGCGAAGCTAGATTTGATGATTTATATGCAAGAGCTGGATTTCAACTGCTTGGAAACCCTTACAACTCAAATACAAATAATCAAGCCATTAAAATGTTTTCTTTAGGTGGAGGTTACAGAGTAAATGATTTCTATATTGATTTAGCTTACGTGTTATCAATCCAAGAAAAGAACTACTATCCATACAACAATCCAAATATAGCTGATATCCAACCTGCTATATTGAATCTTCAGAAGCATCAGTTGATAGTAAGTATGGGGACAAGGTTCTAAGGAAGTGAATTCAGTATACCAGCAGCTTTCATCGATAGACTTGATGTATAAGCGTGCTTTGGAAAATTTTCAACCATTTTCAAAAAAAAGCGTGCAGAGTCGATTTGCCCGCTATTCTTTTTGATAATTCCTAAATTGTAGGCAGCTGAAGCAGCAAAATATGCATTTAAATTTTTTCCTTTTTTAATGGTCTGATTAAATTCTGGTACTGATTGCAATTCCTTATTCATCGCTTGATAACACCTTCCCTTTCTATAATAGTATTCAGTAAAATCAATTTCGGTAATATAATTAGGCAAACCATTTGAAAGCTCTGTTAAGGCAAATTCGTAATCTCCTCCATCAAATAGCAATCGGGCTTTCAGTAAGTATAAGTTCGGGACCTTTCCCAATTCAGACTCTTCATTCGCTTGTTTGTCGTCTTCAAGGTATGTAGATCCGGACGTTCGAGCCTTAGCTAAGAAAGAATAATAGTTAGTTGGTTTATTTTGCAATAATGCATACCATGCTAAACGTCTATAGGCTGATTTTACAAAGGCATTGCCTTTCGTACAATTTAAGAAAGAATAAAGGCTTTTAGATGGGTTTTTAAGTTGATTCAACTCAGCCTCACCTTTCAAGTAATCCAAGTAACAAAAATTAAAGCCTTGAATTGATTCTTTTAGTGAATTTATTTCTGAAATTACCTTAGTAGAATTACCTGATTTAGAGTAAATCCAAATACGTGAGAATTTCAATAATGCTGGTTCAACATCTGAATTTCCTGTATTGAAAGCTTCAACAACTTGATCCTCATTAAGATTACGACTTATGAAAAGAATGTAAAACTCTATTTCGGGTGAAAGGAAGTTGAAGG
>JBBEBC010000152.1:0-11447 GCA_040882555.1 Bacteroidia bacterium | reverse complement strand
TCTTAGAAATTACACGAAGAGCTAATCCACCATAAATACTGTTGGAGAATTCTTTTGCATAAGAGGCGCCTATATTAGTAAGGTTAGGAGTAAATGTTCCAATACCACCTTCAGGCTGATCTACAGTAGTAACTAGTATGTCGCCAAAGTTCATTGACATGACACTTAAGCCAATTGTACCAGTCTTATCTTCACCAACACCTTGAGTAATTCCAAAGGAGTTGATATTGATTCCTGAACCTCCAAACCAATTGGTATGTGCAAATAGAATTTCTGTTCTCTTAGTAAATGCAGTCCCTGCTACATTTAAGAACTGTGCTTCTAAACCTCTAACCATAGAAGTGTTAGCTCCTGCCCATCCTGCACTTCGTGCGAAAGGATTAATTAGAAGTTCTGTTGCTCCTGCTTGACCAACCCTGTCTTCATTTCCTGCATTTAATGTTGCACTGAAAAATGTTGTACAAAGTGCCAAAGCAGTAAGTGAACGATATATGTATTTCATGTTTATAGTCGTTTCGAATGAATAATGATTGATTAGAATGTATCCAAGTCAATTGGACGCATTACGCCAAACCACTTAAGAATTTTTTCACCAACTCCAGGTACGTCAACGTGAATGATATAAATACCACTAGCTATTGTAATTCCAACTTGGTTTTTCAAATCCCAATCAAGTGATGTTGAAGGATCGGCTTTATCGTAAGTTCTAACTAGTAATCCATTCATTGTAAAAATTTTAATCTTACAATTTTGAGGAAGATTCGTGATTTTAACTCGATTATCAAGTTGATTGGTTTCATAACCAGAATAAGCGTAGTAAGGATTAGGAACTACGTTAATAAGATTAAGAGCAGCCTCCGCCACGAAATCGTCATTCCTGCCAGCATACAAATCGCTTGTATTGAATGAATACATTGGATTATTTTTATTTACAGGAGCAGTTTCTGATTCAGCAGCGTTATATCCTTGTTGATAAGGCTTGTTTACTCTGATTCTAACCTTCAATTCATTAGTTAAAAACGGTTGGTTAGCAACAGCCAATGGAATTCCTACCCAAGCTGCTGACTGGAATACTTGACGTTTATTGGCAGCGCTCGGATTTTCCAATTTTGTACGGATGAACTGACCTTCATCATAACGAGGCATCTGATTAGAAAGGTTTGGCCCAGCATGATCAAACACATAAATAAAGTGTTTCCCACCAAGTAGATTCCTTAATTCTCCATTGTCGAAAATAAAAGATCTTGAAGAAGGATTGAAAATCATATCTCTACCATTGTCTTGAGCTAACCTTGAAGCTTCACCAAAAGCAATATTTAATCTTTCGCCAGTTTCAACGTTGATAGCATAACCTGGGAACCACCCCATACCAGTTCCATCGCCGTCAGGCTGGCCATCTTTATTTACCGAAGGACTTGATCTAAGATCAAGTTTATCCGCACCTCCCAAATTGAAGCCTGCGTCATCACCTGTCTCAAATACAGGACAGCGACTCCATTTGCTTTGATCTGGAGTAAATACAATATCAACACTAGAAATTCTTGTTAAGAAAGATCTTGATTGAATAGAAGCAGATGTTGAATATGCGGGTCCATCAGTGAATCTTGAAACAACCATGTATGGAGCCCAAGCTCCTCCTAAAACACTTTCAAAGGTTTGAGTTGGGTCAAGAGGTTCTCCTGCAATAATTACATCACCGCACTCAGGGTTTGTATTATCTGCTTCTTGAAAGCCTGAACGAATCCAATTAGCAGCATTATCACAACCTTCCTGATCAGTCAGGAATGTAAGCCAACGCTTTGTATTGTCGGCAAACTCTTGAGTCGCAGAAATGAACCCAATGTCACCAGCAGTATTTAAACCAGGTAATGGTACCTGATTGATTTCGACAGAGAAGCCCCATTTAGAAATAATTTCTTCAACTCCTTCAGCTATTTTATGAGTAGAAGTATACACGTTATCACCTGCTGGGCCGTCCAAATAAGTTAAAGTCCATGTGTTATCAACAGAATCAGGATTAAGACCATTCATTCTAAGTTCGAAATTCCCCTCAGGAATAGACTTCGGGTCTACAACTTTAACGTTTACTGGACCTGCATTCCTCTGATAAACAGGATTCTTAGCCCAATAAGGTGCTTGCATAATTTCATCGATAGTTTCAGGCGATAAATCAACTGCATTTCCACCATTTCCATAACCTTCAATTCTTCTTAAGGAAGGTATTTCGCCATATCTTGCTCTTACATTTAATCCACCGAATTCAGGTGCTGAAATATGAGGAATTGCTGTGTAAATCTGCAATGTTGCAGAACCATAGGTTCTTCTACCTGCTAAATAACTTAACCCAAAATCAGGATTATCAATTATATCTGCTGTAGCATATGATAATACTAGATAGTAGTACTTTTTATGGTTAACTAATCTATTGTCGCCAGTCGCGAAAAGATCGGTGGTAACCCTAAAGCTGTTTCTCAAACCTTGATTTTCTCCATTAACTTCAATTTCAGGAATGCTTCCTTCAATGTCTTGATTAAAATACCTATTTACTACTTGAGTAATGCTATCGCGAATGTCGACTTGAGCGACAAGACGCGAATTATTGGGATCTTTTAAGTCGTTAACTGTTACGCTTAAGTTTCGTAACTGATAAATCTGGTATCCTTGAAATGTATATGTAATATCTCCAAAGCCCGGAATAGCCGTTTGATCCTGATAACGCTCAATTTTATCATTATCAGTTTCTTCAAATAATAAAACTAACTCCTTATCAAGTTCTACAACTCTAGTTAAAGGAGCATCAGGGCCATTGATAATGCTAAAACAATTATCAAACAACGCCTGAGCATCATCATCCACACGTCTTACAACTTCTATCGAAGCTAAACGACCTCCAGATGAAGCTCTACCCCAAACTACTCCGAATGTAATTTTATTAAATGCTCCCGGAGCAAGAGTAAATGGACCAGCTGACTGAAGAATTCTGAAGTCGGACGGCGGCACAGCACCAAACTGATCAATTGACCAAGATGGACTAGGTTGATCTTCAGGCAAGCAAGTTTGGGCTGAACCTGCAATCATGTATCCAAGACCTCTTGGATCAGAATCACCCGGAAACATATAACTGTATTGTTGACCTGTTCCATACCCATTACCGCCATAAACCATGTCAGTACCATCTTTCCAAATACCTCTTAGGTAGTTGTATACATGCTGCCCGTTATCTGGATCATTAGCATAATTGGGACCAGTAGATGTATAATAGATAAACCTAGCCATACCAAGACGTTCGTTGTCAATGATAGAATCACCAAAACCTAATCCAGCTGCTGCACGAGGGTCAACACAGAAATCGGCAGTATTATCAACACCATCAGGATCTTTAAATGGTCCTTCGAAGAAGTCAACACCAATACATGGAGGATTTGCACCATATCCAAAAATAGTCTCATCGTCTTCATCTCCGTTATAAACGTAACCAAGACCACGACCAACGTCACAACCTGCAAAGTCATCAGTATAGTTTCCAACATCAGGGTCAGTCCACACTCCAAAATAAGTTTCATTTACAGTGAATGTAGACCTATTAATGAGTTCATAATTATAGAAGGTCATATTATTCAAAGCATTGTTGGTTGCAAAAGCAAATGCCTGAGCCCTGATTTCCATACCTAAAGGAAAGCCACCAGTTTCAGTATGAATATTTCCATTGTCGTTAAATACCCACCATAGAGTTTCATCACCAAAAAGGCGAGCATCACATCCTAAATCTCCAGTTATGTCATATGCTGGATATTCGATTGCAAAACCATTATCATCTCTTAAATCTGGTTCATAAACTCCATTTCCGTTACCATCCACAAATGGGGCAATTTCTGAATCAAATCCTGGAAAAACGCCATCGTCGATACCATTACCAGGCCAAGTGCTAATAACTTCTGTAGGGGCTGCTCCTATGTAATATTCTTCAACCTCCTGGCGAGTAATCTTCCAGTGTTTATCATAAGCATTACAAATTGCAGCTTCCGTGGAGGCATCGGCTAATTCGAGAGGTCCTGGCCAGAAATCATTACCCCCTGAGCGGTAAGTCATAGCAGCCGACTTAAGGTTACCACCTCCATCAAGACCACCAAGCCATAGAGCTCCAGCAAACATTGAGTGTTTACCAGACCCTTTAGGAATTTCATAACGAGGATTTGAGTTAAGATCCCACCACATATCACCAGAGGTAAAAATGGTTGTTCTCACGTTATTCAAATCCAAGTCTGTTCTTCCAGATCCTGGGGCACAGGCGGCATTGATGCTTTTAGGATTAGCAGCTGAACCTGATCCCTTACCCCCAGATTTATTGGGGATGTTCCGCGCCTCAACATTCATGTTGATTCCAACAGAGATCAATAGTGTTACAAGTATGCGAGTTTTCATAGTTACTCGGGTTAAATATCTATTATCAGAAGTTTAAAATTGCACCAATACGAATGATTCTCGGACGGGCGAAATTATTTGGGTTATTAACTTTTGCAGTGTATAAATCAGCGAAGGCAAGCGGGTCGACCTGATTTGCAATCTGAGCTGTAGAGGTAGCAGCTTGAAGATAACCATCATCAGATGGGTTACCCGTAGCACGATACACACCTACCACATTTCTAGCATCAAGAATGTTTTGAACTAAACAATATATCTGAAGATCAGCTGATTTACGAGCATCTTCTCCATTCTTCTTGCCATATTTAAGTGTAAATGTCTTGTCTAGTCTCATATTAATTCTAAACTGAAACGGAAGACGAGAACCATTTATAGAACCTTTTAGAATTGGTCTACCTGCGCCCTGCGCATCTGCTGTAAAGAATGAAGAGCGGCTGTAAGGAGTTCCTGAGTTAGCAATCATTACAATATTTAACCCTGCATTTTCGAAAATGTTCTTTCCAAACATTCTTGGTCCATTATAGAATTTTCCTTCATCATAACGGAAATCAAAAGTTGTCTGAATTTGATGACGAACATCAAAGCTCAAAGGAATAGCAGTTCTTAAGTTCGGATTACCTGATTGAATTAGGTTAACTCCAGAAGTTGAACTAGAACCTGTTCCATCAGCAAACTGTAAGGTGTAGTTTGCTGTCATTCTCACGTTTCCAGTTCTACGGAGGTCATAAGCTAGAGATAGACCTTTAACAGTACCGAAGTCAATATTTCCAAACATAGAGTAATTAACCGGGTAAGCGTAGTTAACTGGAATCAATTGAATAAGATTACGAAGTTCTCGGTAGAATACACTTAGAGTAAGTGCTGAACTCTGGTTAAGTGCTTGCTTGTAACCAACTTCATAATCTATAGTTCTCTGAGGTTTTAGATCAGGATTATTGATAATATTACCAGTAGTATTAGCAAGGAATAAGTAATCTAAAGGATTTAATCTGTTATCTGTAGGTCTTTGAGTTAACACATCATAGTGAGCAAAGAACTGGGCTACGTCAGAAATAGGAAACTGGAATGCGATACGTGGCATCAAATTAACTTGAGGCTTGTAATCTCTAAATGCTCCTGAAGTTACAACCTGGTTTTGAGGATCTAAAAGAGCAGGAGTTGCACGACCTGTATTAGATGCCTGAGCAATTACAATTGGATCGGCAATTTCTTCACCTTCAGAAGAATACCAGCGAGTTCCATTCCGGTATCCAACAATATTTCCAGGATTATTTAAGTCTGTATTATTTACATCTCTTACATAAACAACATAATCATCTCCAATATTTGCAGGACGAGCAAAATCATCGTTGAAGTTAAATTCACCTGCCTTACGAGTTTCATAAAGAGAGAATGGATCTTTCAATACACTTTGATTTGCATCATAACGATCAACACGTAAACCAACATTGAATATTAGATCTTTGAAAGCAAATTTATCCTGAATGTAAGCGGCTTGATATATTGGAGTGAATGCTCCAATTTCACGCTTAAAATTGCCATTCTCATCTCTATCATTAAAGAAGCTATCTAAAGAACGGCGTCCTTTTACAACATTTCCATAAGCATCGTAACCATTGTAAGCTACCAAACCTGAACCTTGATTTAAAAGTTCATCAGGGCTAAACATGCTCAAAGAGAACTGTGATGGATCTAAATTGTCAACATCGATCCACTCAAGACCATCAGCAGCAAGACCAAGAGACTCACGTAGGTTGCGATCAAAGAATGCTTGATTTCCAGAATTGTATAAACGATTATATTTTAATGTATCAGTAAATACTCCTCCATCATTGAAGGTTCCGACTGGATTGTTCAAATCGATTTGCTCGATATGACGATTTGCAAGCTGACGCATGATAGTCCAAAGACCAATTGGTCCGATAGAATAACTTCTATCTACTCGCTGCTCATACTCAAATCCAAAACCAATTTCGTGACCTTTTATATCTGCAGAAGCATTACCAACTATACGATACTGCTCATTTTGAGCTTTTAGCCATCCACCGTAAGTTGTACCAGGACTTGAATAAAGTGAATACGTACTCTGCGGAAGATCACCATTAAGAAGACCTCCTCCTTGAAGCACTTGCGTCAAGTTTCTATAGAAACCATCTGGAGTGCCATTTGAAAGATCGTAATGCTGACGAGTGTAATTTGCAGTAATAGGATTCTGAGTTCCTGGCTCAAATGTGAAAAGTGTATCACGGAAACCGTTTTGTACGATTCCAAATAATGGAATACCGTTCAAAGTATCTACACCAACTCCATAAGATGGAATTTTGAATGTCTTAAACTTCCCAACATATCCATAATCGAAATAATTATCACGATGCTCATCGTTGAATATTCGGAAATTAGAAATCGTGTAATCTGCCTGTATGGTATAGAACACGTTTTTGATAACTGATGCAGACTTTTGCTCCTCAGTTTGAGATGCACCAAGACGCTGAGTTAACTTTGCATATCCTCTAATTGTACGATCTATTTCTCTACCATTGTTCTGAGCATTGAACATGGTATTGTTGTAACTATATAAGTTGTAGTCGTAATAATCAAAAGTACCTCCAAGAGTAATGCTTGTTTGATCACTCACTTTGAAATCAACTTTACCTGCTAATGATGCTCTACCAGAGTTAATATTCTCCTTACGCTTGATATTCTCAAAATCAGTGTCTCTGACAAACTGTGCATTTCTAACTGTACCTACACCAAGTTGGGCTGGACGAAGTGGATTCTGCTCAATACCAGAAAGCACATCCTTCTTAAGACGATTTATTCCAATTGCTGAAGGATCTCTATCTGCTTCTAAAAGAAACTCAGAAGAAATAAAGAATCCAATATTTGGCTTACGAGTACCATCGGCATACTCCTTAAATGAAAGAGGTCCGGTCAAGTTAAAACCTAAAAGGTTGTAACCAAAACCATCTACTGATCTCACATACTCTAAACCTCCGTTTATTTGAGGCGAAGGACCTCTAGTTGTAATGCTAATTACACCACCTGTTGCATCTCCAAACATAGCTGGAAGTCCACCAGTGATAATCTGAATTTGCTCAATACCCTGTTGAGGGATATTAGCACCGCCCCTAACTTTGATACCATCAATGAAATAGAAAGTTGCATCACCTCTAGAACCACGTATATTAATACCGTCTCCTTCATCTGATTGCGTAACCCCTGCTGTTGTGGCAGCAACTGAATTCACATCTCTAGTAGGTAGGGCGTAAATTTCCTCTTTGGTAACAGTTTTACCCTGATAATCATCAATAAGAGGTACGTCGTAAGCGACTACTTCATATGTCTTAATTTCGACTACAGAGGACTCAAGTTTTACATCTACGGTAGTAATTTTACCTGATGAAACAATAACACCTGTTGTAGCAACTGGCTTATAGCCAACATAACTTGTTTTAACAACATAAGAACCGGGATCAACAGGTTTAATGGTGTACTCACCATCAAAATTTGATTGTCCAGAACCTACTTGTATACCTCCTACTTCAACAATGATGTTCGCAAAAGGAATGGGTTCGCTCGTTTTAGCGTCTTTAATAGTACCTCGTAAAGAGCCTGCTCCAGCTTGTGCTAGAACCGCAGCTGAACTAAAAAGTACCATTACAATAGTGAGGTAAAGATTTCTTACCATACTCCAGAATATTTAGAATCCACGTTTTTTTTCAAGGTTGCTAAGATAGAAATTGAATTCTTTCATCATTAAGAAATGTTAATTTTTACGTAACCCTTTGTTATTCAAATCGTAGAACTGCGATTTTTCAAAGTTTAGACTAAATTAACAGCCCTTAGAGAGCAAATAAATCATCAGTTCTGCCTTAAAGCACCCTTTATATTTTTGATAATTGAACCTCGAAAATCGTAAAGAATTTTCTCGAACTCATAATTCAAACATCAGACTATTGAAATTGAATTATTATCAATCACTTGTACAAATTTGATATTATAAAATCCTATAAACAATTACAAGTTTGGGGACTTATCGGTAGGGGAGATTGTGATAGCGACTTGATGAGAAATCAGAATGAAACACATATCACTGATTAACAGTGTATTAAACCAATGATTTAGGGAAACATCATTTAAACTTTAACGTTTCTTATGTTTATTGAGCTTATTAGATTTCTTTCGGGCTTTCTTCATTCGGCGTTTGGTTGCCTTGTCCTGAATGTCCATATGCCTCTTTTTAAGGCCTTTCTCTGCACTATTCTGATTTTTTATTTGATCTTCCTTTTTCTTTCGCAATTCTTTTTTCTGTTGCTTTGGACTTTTAGGCTTTACCTGAGCGATAGAAGACATTGAAAGTGAGAACAAAAAAAGGAGAAGGATGATTTTTATGAATCGCATAGATTGGGATAACTCTTTAATTTCTTACAAGTAAGTATACTTATATATTTGTGAACGACGTTAAATTAGATTATTGTTCGAATGATGAAGATAAGTGGTTTTTTGATTTTACTTATTGCTGTTTCAATAGGTTCTTGTAAAAAAGAAAATATTAATTCTCAACTCGGAATACCTCTTGTTGATGTAGATCAATATGTTTTATTGTCAAACCCATCTAACATAACACTTAATTCAGTTGGAGGTTGGACGTATCTCGATGATGGTTCTAGAGGAATTGTAGTGTATCATAGAGCGTTTGATGAATATGTAGCTTTTGATCGTCACTGCACCTGGCAAGCGCAGGAATCTTGTGGTATTGTATCGGTTGATAGCACAAATATATTCATGGGTTGTGCTTGTTGCGATTCAAGATATTCGCTCATTGATGGAAGTGTGATTAATGGACCATCAATAAATCCGCTGCTACAGTATCAAGCTTTGCTAAGCGGTCCGGGTATCTTGCATGTGTATAATTAAAAAAGCCTTGCAACAAAAATGCTGCAAGGCTCTATCTTTAAAAAGTGATTAATATCTGTAGTATTCTGGCTTGAATGGCCCTGCAACTTCAACACCTATATAATCGGCTTGAGCTGTAGAAAGCTCTTCAAGTTCAACACCTATTTTTGTAAGATGTAAACGAGCTACTTTCTCATCAAGATGCTTTGGAAGAGTGTATACTTTGTTTTCGTAAGCACTTGTGTTTGTCCAAAGCTCAAGTTGAGCTAAAACCTGATTTGTAAATGAATTTGACATTACAAATGAAGGGTGACCAGTAGCACAACCTAGATTTACAAGACGACCTTCTGCAAGAAGGATGATGTCTCTTCCATCAATTGTATACTTATCAACCTGCGGTTTGATAGTATCTTTCGTATTACCGTAAGCTTTGTTTAACCAAGCCATGTCGATTTCATTATCGAAGTGACCAATGTTGCAAACAATCGCCTTATCCTTCAAAGCACGGAAGTGCTCTTCTCTGATAATATTGAAGTTACCAGTGGCGGTAACAACAATGTCAGCTTCACCAATGGCAGTAGACATTTTCTTAACCTCAAAACCTTCCATTGCAGCTTGAAGCGCACAAATTGGATCAATTTCAGTTACGATAACACGTACACCTGCATTGCGTAATGAATCTGCAGAACCTTTTCCAACATCACCATAACCAGCAACAACAGCAACTTTACCAGCCATCATGATATCAGTAGCACGACGAATTGCGTCAACTAAAGACTCACGACAACCATATTTGTTATCGAATTTTGATTTAGTAACTGAGTCGTTGATATTGATTGCAGGCATTACAAGAGTACCTTTTTTCATACGCTCATAAAGACGGTGAACTCCTGTTGTAGTTTCTTCAGAAAGACCACGAATATCTTTAGTCAGTTCAGGATACTTATCAAATACCATATTTGTTAAATCACCGCCATCATCAAGAATCATGTTTAATGGCTTACGGTCTTCACCAAAGTATAAAGTTTGCTCAATACACCAATCAAATTCTTCGTCAGTTAAGCCTTTCCATGCATAAACAGGAATACCTGCAGCAGCGATAGCAGCAGCAGCATGATCTTGAGTTGAAAAGATATTACATGATGACCATGTTACTTCAGCTCCAAGCTCAACTAAGGTTTCAATAAGAACGGCAGTTTGAATTGTCATGTGAAGACATCCCGCTACACGGGCTCCTTTTAAAGGCTTGCTTGCACCAAATTCTTCACGAAGAGACATCAGACCTGGCATTTCTGCTTCAGCTAGACGAATTTCTTTACGGCCCCATTCTGCAAGAGCAATGTCTTTTACTTTGTAAGGGATGTACTTATCCACAGCTACGTTATTTTCCATGTTATTAATTAAAATTCCGCGCAAAGATAATACATAATTATTAGCTAGTTAAGCATTCACTTGTTGAAATCTTTCTAAAACGTCTGACGAATGCCTGTATGAATTTCGGATTATTGAAGTCTGCCAAAGGCATGCGTCAGTTTGTCATAGCTACACTAACGGCATAATTGATGAACATCACGGCAAAAATTTTGTTTCTTTACCAAATTAATGAAGACTATGTTTGATCAGAATGAATTTAAGAAATATGCAGTAAAGCACCGTGGCATAAGCTCCGCAACACTGCACAATTACACTTCTGTTACTGCCGATTATATTTCGCCAACCATTATTGAGGAAAGGCAGCTTAATGTGGCTCAGATGGATGTGTTTTCAAGACTAATGATGGATAGAATCATTTTTCTTGGAGTGGGAATCAATGATTATGTAGCTAATATCGTTCAAGCTCAATTGCTTTTCCTAGAAAGTGTGGATGCCAAAAAGGACATTCAGATTTACATGAATACTCCTGGAGGTTCTGTTTATGCGGGATTAGGTATTTACGATACCATGCAGATTATTGCTCCTGACGTAGCTACAATTTGCACAGGAATGGCAGCTTCGATGGGTGCCGTATTATTATGTGCCGGTCAAAAAGGAAAACGGACTGCTCTGAAACATGCTCGTGTAATGATTCACCAGCCAATGGGAGGTGCGCAAGGCCAGGCTTCAGACATTGAAATTACCGCAAGGGAGAT
>JBBEBC010000151.1:0-11553 GCA_040882555.1 Bacteroidia bacterium | reverse complement strand
GATTTTTGCTAAGCAATTTCATACCGCTTTAGGAGTAAAGCCCGAAGCAAAAGAAATGCTTGGTGTCATTGCCGAAATTCCTCATTCCTTGATTCACCTGAATCCGGAAGTTACTTTCATTGCTTTGGTGAGTTTGCTTATTCTTATTGGTCTACCTAAAATAAAAAATAAGTATATCAAAATGATACCTGCGCCACTCCTAGTGGTTCTTGTCGCAATTCCAAATCGGGCACTATTTCGATTTAGCTCACGAGCATTCGTATTTATTTCTCGGTAATACTGAATATTCTGTTGGTCCCAATTTTTTAGTGACTCTGCCTAAAAATATAACTGATGGGATTGTTTTTCCAAGGTTTGATTATCTGTTTACTGGCTTTGGCATTCAAATGATGATAACCTATGCATTAGTTGCTAGTCTTGAATCTTTGATAACAGCCTCTGCAATTGATAAAATTGATAGGTATAAACGTAAATCTAACTTCAATAGGGAATTATTCGCAAAAGGTGGCGGAAATATTATTTCTAGTAGTTTAGGTGGATTGCCCATCATTGCTGAGGTCGTTCGTAGTTCAGCTAATGTTGCCAATGGTGCAGTTTCGAGATGGTCTAATTTTTATCATGGAGTATTCCTGCTAATCTTTCTAGTTTTTCTTTCACCATTTATTCATCAGATTCCTTTATCCGCTTTAGCTGCAATGCTTATGGTTACAGGTTATAGGCTTGCCTCTCCTAAGGAATTCTATAAAAACTTAAGAATTGGGAAAGAGCAATTCATCATTTTCCTTGTTACCATCCTTGCGACTATAGCGAGTGATTTATTGATAGGAATAGCATTTGGGATTATTGTTAAGCTTGTAATTCACTATGCTAATGGAGTGCCGCTCAAAGTGCTATTTAAACCCTTTCTTACTATTCAGCAAGATGACGCGCATGATGTGTTTACTGTTGACGTTGAGCATTCGGCAGTATTCTCAAACTATATTGGTTTTCAAAAACAGCTTCAACAAATACCAAAAGGAAAGACTATAATTATTGACTTTGAAAGAGCTAACTTAGTCGACGGAAATGTATTGGAATCGCTTCATTCATTCAAAGATGAATACAAACGCAAAGGAGGAGAATTTATAATTAAAGGTCTTGATGACCATGAAGCCGCCTCCTCTCATAAGTTTGCAAGTAGAAGAAAATAATAAGGAATTTTATAGATTTATATTATATTTAAATGGTTAAGAGCAATTATTAATGGACTTTCATGTTCAATTAATAACTTTTATTCATTTCTGTGACTTTGTTAAAAGCATTAAACCTTAAATAATTAGCCTATGTATCTGATTAAATATATACTTGCTTTTATTGCTTTCGCACTTAGCGGAATGATTCTAACTTCAGTTATGATGCAAAAGGCAGATAGCGGTTTCGAAGGCGGACCCCAATTATTATTAAATGGATTGATTTCTGGCCTTGTAGGTATATTAATTACACATCTGTTAGTAAGTAAAGCAGGGCTGAAATCTAAATGGATAATTGGTATTTATCTGCTAATAATACTTTTAGCAATGCTTGTTCTTTACTCAGGTATTCTTCAAACAACTAGTGAATCCATAAACCTTATTGAATAATAATCCTTTTAATTGATTTGCTATTTTCGTAGTCACATTCTACTAGGTAAAAGCCTGGATTAAGGCTGTAATTTACTGACTTAGAATTAATGTACTCAGAAAGAATAATCTTTCCTTGCGCATTCATAATTCGTATAGATTTTATTAATTCTGATGAATTAACTTGAATCAGGCCCGAGGATGGATTAGGGAAAACGTTGAAATTGTTTGAAAGATTCTTTATCGTTAAAGGGTCTTCGGGTCTCAGATTAATTTGGAATTCTTCCTCAAAATAGCATGTATCAATTGGTGAGGGTGAAAGGTTGGTAAGCTTGATGCTGAAGTTGAGGATATAATTTTCAGGTATTTCTTGATTTACATCAAAATAGAAATATGCTGGTGCTGAAGCTTCTGGGTTCCACGCCGATTCAAATACTTCATACTCATTACTGCCTGCAGAAAAGCTCATTCCTTCGGGCAAAGCATTTATTGGAGTGAGTTTAGCCAGAGGGTAAGCAAAGCCATACTCCGAATCATTAGTTATTGTTACGGTAATCACAGAATCACCTGTGCCAAAAACAGCTTCTCCAAATGTTATTTCAGTCCCATTAATAGTTGCTGTTAATTCTGAGCAAGCTGCTACTACAGCAGAATTTAATCCATAAAAGAATACATTATCATTACCTGTTGCAGGCACGGCTAAAGTATCAGTATATTCATTATAAAAAATATCGGCTGGTTGACTAAGGCCTGTAAATACTACTTCAGGATTTGTGAAGTCTGAATCAAATTTCACAATTCCGCTAACGCCCCAAGAAGAAACATAATAATTTCCAGCATTGTCTTGAGCAATTCCATCACAATTTGAATATGATGTAGTTGCAATTACGGTTACACTTGAATCAACGAGTGATAAAGCTTTAATAGGAGCGTTCGAGCCCCAGTTTACGAAAATAAGTCTGTTATTATCTCCATCGTATTGCATACCATTTGGACTTTGCACTAAGTTAGATGCCATTAAATTACTTGATTCACCGGCAATGCTAACTCTGTATATTCTTTTATTACTAAAATCAGAAACGAATAAACTTCCATTCGTGTCATGGGTGATTCCATTTAAAAAAGTAGCACCTGTATTAACCGAAAATACCTGATTCCCATTGGAAAGGTTATAGCCGTATACATTGCCTCCACAACATGCATACACCGTGTTTCCAACTATATCAATGCCATAAGGACTTGGTGAAATTCCTGACTTAAAAACACTCAGCGTACCATTTGCTGCTCTACGCATGATTTGCCCTGCATCTGAATTTGAAATTAAATATGTGTTTGAGCCAGCATCATAGGTCACAGATTCAGGGTTGCTATATGATTGAGAAAATGATAAAACTGGTAAAGTCAGTAATAAAAATAAAGCTAATTTCATGTTGTGCCTGTAGAAGTTGAATTAGTTAATTGCGATTTTTTTGCGAAAAGAATAGGATTCATTAAATAAATCAATAATATAAAATCCAGCTTTTAATTGATGAGGAAAATGGATCACTTGCTGTCCATTCAGCATATTTAAACTTTCAGATCTTATAAGTTTTCCACTTAAATCATGAATTTCAAGATTTAAATTTTCTGTTCCTTGGTACTCTAATTCAATATTAAAATAATTAGAACTAGGATTTGGATATATATTTATTCCTGTTGAATTCTCATTATCTGAGATAGCAGCGGGATTATCAATTAAACCGCCCAATGTGTATTGTAAATAATAAACCATCATCTCATCATTGGTTGTTAAACCAAAGAAAACTGGATTAGGTCCGTTGTTTCTATAAGTAGCTTGCTGGATTAGTCCCCAACGCGGATTTACCTCTATTAAAGGCTCAAATTGGCGAATTGGAGGATGAGAGAAATCATAATACCCTTGATTAAATGTGTAATTGGTATTATACCAACCTTCATAAATTTTTTCCCCTTCAGAGCCGTCTTCATTTCTTTTAAAAATGTCAAAGTCAGTCCCATACTTGTGGGTGTGAGAAGTCAATTGCCAAATATTTATAAAATTATCTGCAGATAAATCAAAATCAGCTTTAGTAAAAACTCTTGGATTATTATCGTTCGGTATGAAAATGTTTAAGTTGGTAATCAAATCAGAATACATAATTTCAGGCGGCTCTGGCGACTGATCTGTGTAAATATTGATGTATGCTTCAATAGCTAGAATCGAATCCAAATCATAGTTTCTGAAGTGATAATTCATGTCGAGAATATCGCCAGCTTCCCATAAATAAGCAGTCCCTTCAGGTAATTCAGTATCGTAGGATATCTGCCAAGCATTTACTAAAGTGGATGAATTTCCTGAAGACCCTTCTCCTGTTGATGGGTTTTGCAGCCTTAGTCCATCTTCAAACAAATCATCCTGTCCTTGAATAAATTTATAGAGAATAAAATGGTGACTTTGATCAGCCATAATCAGCTCGATTCTGTTTACGTATATATTTTCAGTTAAGCCAAGATCATACTTAATGAAATATTCTTTTTCAGTTTGAGGAGTAAGAAAAATTTTACCAATATGCAATTGAAAAGAACCTTGTTCTGTTGGTAAGGGTGGAGGCTCAGGAATACTATTAATTCCACCTTCTTGATAGTAGGTGTTTATCAAAGATACATTGACTGGACTCCCGGTTAACGGAGCTCCTTCATAAACCCATTGTCTTATTAACTCAATTTGCTCATTAGCTAATGCTGGTTGAGGGTAATTGGGCATGGGTGTTCCAAACGATTCATCAGGAAGTGTCGCACTTTGATATAGCTCGTTATTGCATTTTCTAACCAGGTAGCTTTGGTCTGGATGGCCTGGCTTTATTCTCATATATCCTGCCGCTTGAGCAGCGGGATTAGTGGGCGAGACATTAACAAGTCTGTTGTAAATTTCGGTATCTGTTCCTGTGAGGTTCATGTTTCCGCTATTATCGGAAGCATTATGACAGCCAATGGTGCAATTAGCTTGAAATAATGCGGTAATCTGGCTAAAAGTAGCTTGTGCTTTACCCAGGGTAATTCCGATAAAAATGAAACTGAAGATGAGGAGTAATTTATTCTTAATCATAGGATTCAAATCGTATTTGTTTGCGGTCTAGGACCAAATCTTTGAGGTTTTCTCTTGCTTCTTTTAACATATTGGCCCAGCCACAAAGATAGAATAAATGGCTACCTGGCTCCTTAAACATCTCAAGATACACTTCGTGCACATAACCTGTTCGGCCTTGCCACTTTTCTCTCGATAACACTGGAATGAACTTGAATTTCGGATTCGATTTCTCAAGCTCCTCAAATTCGGTACGGTATAATATGTCTTTCTGAGTTCTTACTCCAAATAACAATGTTATTTGATGAAATTCTCTTTTTGTATTTAGAATATCCAAAATCATTGATCTAAATGGAGCAATGCCAGTGCCGGTGCAAATAAAACAGATATGTCTGTTTAGATCTTCATCCAAATGAAATTTGCCTAAAGGAAAACTTGTCTTTAAAATAGAACCGACTTTAACCTCCTCAAAAAGATGAGGAGTGCCTAAACCTTGTGGGTTGATGACAATGACTAACTCAAGAATATTATCGTTCGATGGAGCAGAAGCAATCGAATAACTGCGATTGGTGTATTTGCTATCGATAGGCAAATCGAACATGACAAATTGCCCGGCTTTAAATTCCAGCTTGTTAGGATCAGGATATTTTAGGTAATACCTTTTTACCCCCGGTGCTTCGTCGAGTACATCTATAACTTCACAATCGTGGTAATTGTATGGCATCAGTCATAAAGATACTCAACATGTCATTACAAACAATAAATTTGAAAGAAGAATATCAACATGCATAAACCCTTCTAATCTTTTCGCTCCCTTTCGTCATACTTGTAATTGTAATCGAATGTAATACGATAGCTTACTTTTATATCGGGTGTTGGCTCATCGCTGAAATTGAATTTCAACATGAGTTTGTCAGGTTTTTTCTCCATTATCGGAGTTAAATCAACAGCATTGAGAGTGTATTCCACTTGGGCACTTTGCATATTCACCTGTGAGAATGTTGCAATTTCATTACTAACATAATTCCCCAAATTGGTATCAAAATATTGTAAATCAATCATACTGCTTTCAAGTAAATTATTTAAGCCCGATAAATTTGCTACGCAGGTAATTTGTACATCAGATAAAATAATATCACTAATAATAATCTCGCTAATTTCTACTCCATTATTATTGATTGTAGTTTCTTTAGCATTAGCAATTACTGCACCCACCATAGCTTCATAGGGTTTAGCATTATCAATATATAGCGTTGCAATATTTACAAAATTGGAATAATTGCTCATCAAATTAATTTCGCCTTCTGATTCATACACAATTGTATTTCTTCCTTCAGCACTGGAAACTGGCTTTTTGCAAGAACTTAAAATGCAAAGCAAAAATGTACTTAAATAAATTACTGTTTTCATAAATAAAAAAGTCCCAAAGAATTCTTTGGGACTAAAATAGACTTAATTCTGAATTATCCTTTCCGTCCTTTTAAATATTTAGCAAAGAATGTTTCCATCTCCCTGTAGAAATCCATTTTATTCTCTTCATTTGCAAAGCCATGGCCTTCATTGTCTTTGACCATATAAGGAACATCAATTCCTCGTTTTTTCAAGGCTTCAACCATTTGATCTGATTCAGCCTTGGCAACTCTTGGGTCATTAGCACCTTGGGCAATAAATAATGGACATTTTATTTTATCGACATGAAATACAGGCGATGCAGCTGTCATCAATTCTTTGTCTTTTTCAGGATCTCCAACCATTTCGTACATCATATCTAGATAAGGTTTCCAATAAGGAGGAATCGTACTCATGAAAGTGAATAGATTTGAAACGCCTACATAATCAACTGCACATGCATATAAATCAGGAGTACTTGTTATTCCTGCCAAAGTAGCATAGCCTCCATATGAAGCACCGTAAATTGCTATGCGCTTAGGATCTGCAATTCCGCTATCAATTAGCCACTTCACACCATCGGTGATATCATCTTGCATAGTTAAACCCCATTGCTTGAAACTAGACTCCCAGAATTCTTTACCGTATCCAACCGAACCCCTGAAATTCATTTGTAGAACAGCATATCCTCGGTTTGCAAGAAACTGAACTTCGGGATTAAAACCCCATTCATCTCTTGCCCAAGGACCTCCATGTGGGTTAATCACAACCGGTAGATTCTTTGCTTCAACACCTTTTGGTAAAGTTAAATAGCCCGAAATTGAAAGTCCGTCTCTAGAAACGTATTTAATTGGCTTCATTTCAGCCATGTCTTCTTCCTTCAACCAAGGACTGATATCGGCCAGTTTTTTAATATCACCGTTAGTCTGATCGAAGAAATAATAGCTTCCATAATTTCGGTCGCTTCCAACATACAGCAGCATTTTATCTTCATTCTTATTCATTCCGCTCACTACGACTTCGTACCCTTTGAAACGGCCTTCGAGCTTTTCCTGCAATTGTTTTCTTTCCTTATCGTAAAAATGATAATATGATTTATCTGTTGTATAAACTGCCCCCGTAATTACCTTTCTTTTCTTGCTTCTAATAAGACTTGATACATCCACCTCAGGGTGTTCAAACATTAATTTTATTTCCTTTTTATTGCTAGGGTCATATTTAATAATAGCAGTTTTATCACGATTTAAGTTTGATGCGACAAATAAAGCCTTGTCATCAAAATCGAAGAATAAAGGCGACCAAGTTTCTTTGAAATTTGTCGACATTAATTCAACAAATGGTTCATCTTCACTTTCGCGGTATAGTACACCCGTGTTAATTCCATCTGTTGTTGTGGCAACTCTTATCTTGCCTGCGTTGTCAGTTGTCCAGCCGGTAATATTTCCTGGATTTTCTGCAACCATTTCCATTTCTCCTGTTTCAATATTGATTTTATAGGCATCAAATATTTGAGGGTTTCTCATATTTAAACCGATGATCATTTCTTTTTCATTATCCTCCAAATCATCAATAATATCAGCTCTCACCTCATCACCAGGAGTTAACTCTTTCTGATTTTCTCCATCTAAATCGACAGCAAAAAGATGAAAGTTTTCGTTTCCACCTTTATCTTGAAGGAAGACCAGTCTGGAATTATTTTTCCAGAAATAGCCTTGAATACTTCTTTCTTTGGCAAAGGTTACTTGTGTTAATTTTTCTTCTCCGATTTTCTGGACGAAGATGTTCATCCTGCTTTCCCAAGGCTGCATATATGCAAGATGTTTCCCATCAGGAGAAATCCTGAATGCGACCTTTTCGGGGTTTCTAAAGAAATCGTTTAATGGAATTAAAGGTGCCTGCTGGGCTGTAGTAGTTTTAATACTTAGTAAAATCATACAGAAGATTAGAATTTTCAAAGAAACAAATTTCATGTCGATAGTTATTTTAGTTTTAATAAAAATACATTTTAGTCCTTGACTTTGGACTTATCCTACTGTTTGTATCACACATTACTCAATGATTACATGAGCAGTATTTTTTTCTTGTTTTTTTATTTAATCGTTAACTGATTTTTATTTAAAGTCCTCATTGCGAAGAGGAAGCTGAAAACTGCCAATACCGAAGCAGTTAAAAAGGCCGCCCCTGGAAAATAAACAGGTGCATCACTTGCTGTAAACGTAGCAAATATACTAGTCATCATCACCGGACCAATGATCGCCGTTAAACTGACTAAACTGGTCAATGCTCCTTGCAATTCTCCTTGTTCATTTGCTGCCACCTGACCTGACAATATTCCTTGTATAGCTGGTCCCGAAATCCCTCCCAAACAATAAGGAATCAGTGCTGCATACATCATCCATCCGCTGGAAGCGAATGCAAAAAAGGCTAAACCAATTACGTATAAAAGCATGCCTATCAAAACGGAGTTTTTCGGCCCCAAGAGTGGGTTTATCACCCTGATTAGCCCTCCTTGCACTAGAGCAACAAGCAGACCAACGAAGCCAAGAGAATATCCAACTTCAGCTTCAGACCAGCTAAATTGTTCCATAGTAAAAAACGACCATGTGCTTTGTACAGCGTGAGAAGCGATATAAATCAGTAAGAGTGAAACAACCATTCCAGAAATAACCGGATATGCCCTCAGCATTTTTAGTGAACCAAAAGGATTGGCACGTCGAATGTCGAATTTTCTCCTATCTGATTTTGCTAATGATTCGGGAAGTATAAAATACCCATACAGAAAGTTCAAAAAAGTTAAACCAGCTGCTGCCATAAACGGAATTCTTGAGCCGTATTCGCCCAAAAGTCCGCCAATTACGGGCCCAATAATAAATCCTAGCCCAAAGGCAGCACCAACCATTCCGAAATTTTGTGCTCGCTTTTCTGGAGTTGAGATATCTGCTATATAAGCAGTGGCAGTTGTAATGCTCGCCCCCATAACTCCGGCGATTAGCCTTCCAATAAATAACCAAATTATGGTTGGAGCAAATGCTAAAAGCAAATAATCAAGTGCAAATCCGAAAAGTGAGAGTAATAATACAGGTCTTCGGCCATATTGGTCGCTTAAATTGCCTAAAACAGGAGCAAAAAGAAATTGCATGATGGCAAAGGAAAATAAAAGCCAACCTCCATATTCTGAAGCTTCACTTAGACTTCCGCCGGTTAGCTCTTGAATAAGTGTAGGCAAAACCGGGATGATGATTCCAAGCCCCGTAACATCTATCAACAAGGTTGCAAATATAAACCCCATAGCGGGCTTTCTAGAGGACATGCGCTAAGTAAATTTTCGCGAATATACCTATTTCCATTGTTGTTGAAAGTATTTGGATTTAAAGTCTTTTCGTATAAATATGGATTTTTTATTCTGTCACCCGAATTGCAATATTTAACCGTCTAATGAGTGAATAACCAACCTGCTTTTTAAGCCTTTTGACTATCTTTACAGCCCCAAAATCCTACAGTTTTATGGATACTCTTATATACAAGCCCAAGAATAAAATCAGAATTGTTACAGCAGCCTCACTTTTCGACGGGCATGATGCTGCTATCAATATCATGCGACGGATTATCCAAAGTTCAGGTGCGGAAGTTATTCATCTTGGACATGACCGATCTGTTGAAGAAGTGGTGAATTGTGCCATTCAGGAAGATGCTCAGGCAATTGCAATGACTTCATACCAAGGTGGACACATGGAGTATTTCAAGTATATGTATGATTTACTGAAGGAAAAAGGAGCAGGTCATATTAAAATATTTGGTGGTGGCGGAGGAACCATCTTGCCTTCAGAAATTGCTGAATTACAGGAATATGGAATAACAAGAATCTATCATCCTGATGATGGAAGAACGATGGGTTTGCAGGGAATGATTAATGATTTATTGAGCAAATGCGATTTCCCAACAGGACTTAACCTGAACGGTGAAGTAGGCCATCTCATCGAGAGAAATTGGGTAAGCATTGCTAAATTAATTTCTGCAGCAGAAAATAATCCAGAAGCTTCAGGTGCTGAGCTAGATAGAGTTCATCAATTGGCCGAAAAAAGCGATTCTCCCGTATTAGGTATCACCGGAACTGGAGGTTCAGGAAAGTCATCTCTTGTAGATGAATTGGTAAGACGTTTCCTCATCGATTTTCCTGATAAATATATTGGAGTTATTTCTGTTGACCCCTCAAAACGTAAAACAGGAGGTGCTCTTCTTGGCGACAGAATTAGGATGAATGCAATCAAAAACCCAAGGGTTTATATGCGTTCCTTGGCTACTCGACAGAGTAACCTTGCTCTTAGTAAACACGTGCGAGAAGCTGTTTCAATATTAAAGGCTGCCAACTACGACTTGATTATTCTCGAAACATCAGGGATTGGTCAAAGCGATACCGAAATTCTTGATCATAGCGATATTAGCTTGTATGTAATGACTCCTGAATACGGCGCTGCCACTCAGTTGGAGAAGATTGATATGCTCGACTTTGCTGATATCATTTCATTGAATAAATTCGATAAGCGCGGAGCTCTGGATGCATTAAGAGATGTGAAAAAGCAATATCAGCGCAACCACAATTTGTGGGATAGTGATCCTGAAACAATGCCTGTTTTCGGGACAATTGCTTCTCAGTTTAATGACCCGGGAATGAATAATTTATACCGAAAAATCATGGATACTTTGGTAGAAAAGACGGGCGTTGAATTAAAATCGAATTATCACGTGACTTTGGAAATGAGTGAGAAGATTTACGTCATTCCTCCTCAAAGAACGCGTTACTTAAGTGAAATCACTGAAAACAATCGAAGCTATAATGCCTGGGTTGAAAAGCAGTCGGAATTTGCCGAAAAGCTTTATGCTATTGATAAGACAATGGTGGCTTTAGGCGGCGCGTCTCAATTACATGCTGATTTTGAAAGTAAAACAAAGCCTGAAAATGAAGAGTTAATTAAACTTCTTTTGGCAGAATTTGACAGATTTAAACTTGAGTTAAATCCCAAAAATTGGTTGCTTCTTCAAGAATGGGAGACAAAGCGACAATTATATAAGAATGAGGAGTTTATTTTTAAGGTTAGAGATAAAGAGATTAAGATTCAGACTCATACAAAAAGTCTTTCGAATAGTATGATTCCGAAGGTGGTTACTCCATCGTTTAAATCTTGGGGCGAAATTTTACGCTGGTCGCTTGCTGAAAATGTACCAGGTGAATTTCCTTATGCTGCAGGAATTTATCCGTTTAAAAGAGAAGGTGAGGATCCTACCCGCATGTTTGCGGGGGAAGGCGGACCAGAACGCACCAACCGTAGATTTCATTATGTGAGTATTGGCATGCCAGCAGCAAGATTAAGTACGGCATTCGATTCTGTTACTCTTTATGGAAATGATCCAGATGTGAGACCCGAAATTTATGGTAAAATTGGTAATTCTGGAGTAAGTATTTGCAGTTTAGATGATGCCAAAAAG
>JBBEBC010000150.1:0-11604 GCA_040882555.1 Bacteroidia bacterium | reverse complement strand
TCACTTGGACGTATACTGATGGAAATGGCAACAGCTCAACTCAAAATCAGAGTGTCGAAATTTCACCGATTGATAATGGAGTGACACAAATTGATCCAATTACTTTAACTGCAGATGCAACTGGATACTCTTACCAATGGGTTGACTGCGACAACAAGAATGCAATAATTCCTGAAGCTAATTCTCAAACTTTTACAGTAACATCTATTGGAAGTTATGCTGTTGAGGTAAGCAATGGGACTTGCTCAGTTATATCAAATTGCACAGAATTCATAACAGTTGGAATATTGGAAATTGCTCAAAATTTCGTTGAGGTTTATCCCAATCCAACTAGTGGTGATATAACGGTTATTTCCAAAAAGGAATTAAAGTCTATTGAATTAATGAGTTCCTTAGGTCAAATTATTAAGCGATACTCTTTTTCTAATGAATTTGAAGTAAAATTGAGTCTTCCGTTAGAAAGTGGAATCTATTTCATAAGGATTGAAACTGAAACAGGGCTAATGCATTTTAAAATTTTGAATAGCAATTAATAATCACTTATTCCGACAGAATAATTGCTTTTGGTAATTTTGTTGGTATCATTCCCAATAAAAGGAAGCACGCTTGCCCAATGTTTACTGCTAAAATGAAACTTGAAAGTAATTAATAACAAGAATCTCTTAGATGTAAAATAAGTGTGTCACCTTGTCCTGTTAGAATAGGAAATGCCGCAGCTAAAGAACTTGCTTATGATACATAGTTCTATCGCAAGAATAATTATTTATATCTAGCAACCTTTTCAGCACTTAGCTCACGGGACTGGACTTTGGTTAGCTGATAAACCGTTGCATATAAAATAGACATCAATAAGGCATAAGTAATGGTAACTCCCCAAACGTGTGGGAAATCTTGAGGAGAAGTCACATAGTGATAAACATCCATCATCAACCGAAAGGGCTGCTGAAAAATGTCCCAACTATTCCATCGATCGAAACGACCTAAATAGATTCCAAAACTGCTTAGGAAAAGAGCCACTCCCGCGAATATCCAACCGCTTAACCAACTAAAGCGTTGTTTGATAATCTCATGCATATCAAATAGAGATGCACATCCAAGCATAATTCCGTTCCAAGCAAATGAAAGAATCAAAACTAAATCAAACCACTGCGGTACCCCATGTCTAGGATACAAATGAAATAAATCGGTAATTATGTAGAATGAATTAGGCAGAAATAGTAACCAAATGAAAGTAAGACTGTAGGATACAATATGGTTACGTTTTCTTAATCTATAAACTGTTAGAAGAGTTGATATTCCTAGTGGAATGACTG
Organism: Bacteroidia bacterium; assembly: GCA_040882555.1. Taxonomy (GTDB): domain Bacteria; phylum Bacteroidota; class Bacteroidia; order M30B66; family M30B66; genus M30B66. Next base: position 10,291 of record JBBEBC010000150.1, on the reverse strand, counting down.
CTAAAAATAGATTCCAAACCAAGAAAAGGTAAGTGATTTGTTCTGTTCTTATTATTCGGGCAAACAAAAGAACCAAACTAAATAAAATAGAAGCCGAAAAGCTAATTGCTACGCCAGCTCTATTGTTTGTTTTAAAATAAACGTGAAGTCTTTTCAGGAAATAAGGAGCCATATATGAGGAATGAAAATAATCAATCCGATGACTAACGATATGATGGCGGTAATTAGTACTGCTCCAGCAGCTAAATCTTTTGCTGCTCCAATTAATGGGTCTTTTTCCACTGTAATTCTATTCGCCAAACATTCAATGGCTGCATTGAAAAGCTCTGCTGAGATAACTAATGCCATGCACAAAAGCACAAGCATCCACTCTGTTTTACTAATCTCGAAAAACCATCCAGCGGCAGCGGCAAGACTAGCTAAAAACACATGAACTTTTAGGTGAAACTCAGATTTGAATCCTAAAACAATTCCTTGAAAGGCATACTTAAATGCTGCAATGCGTCTTTTCATGTTATCCAATCTAGGTAGTTTTCTGGTGAAAATACTTCGTAAGTTGAATCAGGATAGGCTTGTTTCCATGCAGAAGGGGCTTTGTTTTTACCCCGATTAGTCCATTTTATTTCATAAGCATGCAGCTTGCCTCCTCTGTCCTCAACCCAATCAATCTCTTGCATTTGATAGGTGCGCCAAAAATAATTCGATGAGTGAATATTCTTAATAGATTGATATTTCAAGCGTTCAATAACTAAATAGTTCTCCCATAACTCACCTACATCGGCGCGCATATTTATAGGATTGAAGTTGTTGATTAAAGCATTTCGAACGCCATTGTCTACGAAGAAATACTTGGCATGTCTGGTTATCTCTTTACGCAAGTTTCGGCTAAAGCCGGATATCTTTACAAGTACAAATACTTTTTGTAACAGATCTAAGTATTTATCGACCGTATTTTTGCTGATTCCAAGTTTAAGACTGAGTTCATCTAATGACACTTCTTTTCCCGGCTGAAAAGCTATTAAGCGAAGCAAATCGTTTATCTTGGATGCATTCCTCACCCCATCAAATTCTAAAATGTCTTTGAGTAAATAAGACGATACCATTTCACGCAAATAGTCTTCTTTTTCTTCATTGGAGCTCAGGTGAATTAGCTCTGGGTAGTTTCCATAAATTAAACGTTCCGATAAGCGAGATTTTGTTTCAACCAAAGTTTCTTGTGTACTGTATTCAATCTGGGCAAAGGGAAATAGTAGTAATTCCGATTTGCGGCCAGTGAGAGGTTCGCCGGATCCTGCGCGTAAATCAAAAACAGATGACCCAGTTGCAATAATGTGTAATCCTTCAATCTCATCAACCATTAGTTTTAAATTCCAGCCTATTTCAGGAATTCTATGCGCTTCATCAATAACCAGCAATTTGTAATCACCAATTAAACGAGAATAATTTTCTACGGTTCTTTCTTTAAATATTGCCTGAACAGATGAGTCGTCCCCGTTTAAATACAAATAGGGCATTTCTAGTGTAGGGAGAAAGTTTTTTAAAAACCAGGTTTTGCCGGTTCTTCTTGCACCTAATATTAAAACTACCTTATTGGGCTTTAGTACTTTTTGCAAGTGTTCTTCTATGCCTCGGATAATTTTCATATTGCGAAAATACAAAATTACTTTGTCTAATTGACGATATTTAATGTAATTCAGTCAATATAATGACGGTATTTAATGTAATTCAGTCAATACAGTGACGATATTTAATGTAATTCAGTCAATATAGTGACGGTATTTAATATAAAAACGTCAATAATGAATGCATGTTTCATAGAAACTTCCCCGAAAAGATTATGGTTTTGTTAAAAAACCAAGGGGCCAACTTTCGCTTAATTATTTTATTTGGCTTACTTCTTATAAATCGGAACTGTAGAGCAAGCTTCACCATACATAATGCTCTTGGCAATTGGCCTTAGTTTAGTGGTAAGCATTAAATAGGCTGAACGTGGCACTGGAAGATTACCGCATCCTTTAATAATAAGACGTTGATCACGCCAAGCATCAATTTCAAGTTGCTCAATAATCCGAGAGTAAAGACTTGTTTCAAGTGCCTCTAAATCTCCAAATTCTGTATGTTTTGCTTCAGGCTCTAACTGAGCTGACACCAACATATACGCCCAAACAGGAATGATTGCATCAGCCGAGCAGGTTACAGCTACAAATGCATCTTTGTATTGCGACCAGTCATGAGTTTTAACCCATTCGCGAAAGTCCTTTTCTCTGAGAATTAAACCCTGAAATAGGGTTTCAGCAAGATCAATCTGAATTCGCTTCCCTTTTGGATAATAATCTTCCAAATCAATATTCACTAAACTGCTTTCAGCAACTTTATTGATGATTGTTTCTTCTTCTTTCATAATGCATCAATTAAAGAAATCCCAACTCAAATTTGGCTTCTTCAGACATCATGCTCTGCTCCCAGGGAGGTTCGAAAGTGATATCCACTTTTGCACTATTCACTCCTTCAATACCTTTAATTTTATTCTCTACGTCAGGCGGCAGAGTTTCTGCTACCGGACAAGACGGTGATGTAAGTGTCATCAGCACTTGTACATCTTTATTTTCATTGATATTAATCTCATAGATCAATCCCAAATCATAAATATTTACAGGAATTTCTGGGTCGAAACACGTGCGAATCATGTCAAGGACTTCAGTTTCTAATTGCTCCAGTGTCTTGTCCATTATCATTGATGCTGAAATGCGAGTGCGTATAATTTCATTTGTTTAACCATAGATACAAGTCCGTTAGCGCGAGTAGGGGAAAGGTGTTCTTTCAATCCTATTTGTTCAATGAATTTTAATTCAGACTTTACAATTTCTTCAGGACTCTCATCACTCATCACATGAACGAGAAGACTAACAATTCCTTTAGGAATTTGAGCGTCACTATCTCCCTTAAATTTCACTTTGCCATCTTCATAATGAGCATCGAGCCAAACTTGACTTTGACAACCTTTAATTAAATGATCTTCATTTTTAAGCTTTTCATCTATTAATGGAAGTGACCTTCCCAGGTCGATGAGGTATTCATATTTTCCTGTCCAATCGTCGAACATCGAAAACTCATCAATAATCTCTGCTTCTTTTGCCTCTATACTCATGACAACATTCTTTTAGCAATATGCAAAGCATCAATCATTTGATCTACTTCTGCGAACGTATTATAAAAAGAAAAAGATGCTCTTAGTGTTCCTGGGATTTTATAAAAGTCCATGATAGGTTGTGCGCAGTGATGTCCTGTTCTTACAGCTATTCCATGTTTATCAAGGATAAAGCCTACATCATATGGATGCAGACCTTCGATAAGAAAGGAAATAACTGCCACTTTATTTTCGGCCACACCATAAAAAATAATTCCGTCAATTTCCGAAAGTCTCCTGTGGGCGTATTCTAATAATGCATCTTCATATTGTTTTATAGCTTTATGGTTTAGCTTTCTCCAATATCTGATTGCTTCAGCCATAACAATACAACCTTCAATATTTGGTGTTCCAGCTTCAAATTTTAGTGGAACTTCTGCATAGGTTGTTTTTTCAAACGTCACCTCTTTTATCATGTCACCACCACCTTGCCATGGAGGCATTTCTTCAAGCAAAGACTTTTTGCCATAAAGCACTCCAACTCCAGTTGGACCAAGAAGCTTGTGAGCAGAGAAGACATAAAAATCGCAATCAAGTTTTTGCACATCAACCATAAAATGAGGAACTGCTTGAGCGCCATCAATTAAAGTAAGCGCATTTACTCTTTTAGCAAGTTTTATCAGCTTTTCTATCGGGTTTATTGTCCCTAAAGCATTTGATACATGCATTACTGCAAGCATCTTCGTTTTATCATTAATAAGCTTTTCAGCTTCAGTTAATATTAATTCTCCGTTTTTATCAATGGGAATTACCTTGAGCTTGGAACCGGTAAGTTCACATACCATTTGCCAAGGAACAATATTAGCATGATGTTCCATTGCTGAAATCACAACTTCATCTCCTGCCCGAAGATTATTTCTACCCCAGCTTTGAGCTATTAGATTAATTCCCTCGGTTGTACCTTTGGTGAATACGATTTCTTCTTTTGCAGATGCATTTAAGAAGCTTCTAACTTCCTCACGGGCTTCTTCATAAGCAGATGTAGCAATCTGACTTAAATGATGAACTCCTCTGTGAATATTGGAATTGTAAGTCGCATAGTAATGCGTAATTGCGTCAATTACCTGCTGTGGTTTTTGAGAAGTTGCTCCGTTATCGAAATAAACTAATGGATAACCGTTCACTTTCTGATGTAATATCGGAAAGTCTTTTCTGATGTTATCCACATCAAACCCAGTTGATTCAATTATTGATTTTTCCATATTCGAAGCCACAATCATATCAAGCACTAATCAGTTTTTCAATTCTATAAATTAATGCTTCCCTGAGTGAATTGTTCGATACTTCTTCAATTATTTCGCCTGCATAAGCGCTAAGTAAAAGAGCTCTAGCCTTTTCTAAACTTAATCCGCGGGAGCGTAAATAAAACAATTGATCAGGATCTAAAATTCCAGTTGATGAACCATGAGAACATTTCACGTCATCTGCATAAATTTCGAGCTGAGGCTTTGTGTTAACTGTTGCTCCTTCGCTTAGAAGTATATTCTTATTGCTCTGGAAAGCATTTGTTTTTTGGGCATCCTGCTGCACATAGATTTTCCCGTTAAATACAGCCGTTCCGTTTCCGTCAACCACGCCTTTGTATAATTCGTTGCTATTGCAATGAGGTTTTCTATGGTCTACAAGGGTGTGATTATCAATTACTTCATTCTGAGATGGATGATAATATCCATAAAGATGACTTTCGCAATTAGAGTCTTCAAGTACAACGTTGAGGTTATTACGGATAAGTTTGCCTTGCAGGCCGAAGGAAATATGCTTAAACTCAGCATTTCTAAAAACTTGTGCCTGAGTTGTTATTACATGAGCGCTATTGGATGATTCTTCCTGAATACTTAACCATTCAGCTTTAGCACCTCTTTCTATTTCTGCTTCAATAACAGTATTTGAGAAGCCTGAAGGATTTGTTTCCTTGGTTTTAATGTGGTGAACCACCTGCACATTTGAGTTTTCTTCACACACTAATAAAATACGAGTCTGGCTAAAAACCATATTGTGTGGATGGATTTCCTGACTTATATGTATGTGATTATCAATTGAATGACCCTTTTCTACATAGATGAAAAGTCCGTCCATGAAAAGTGCTGAATTCAAGGCAATAAAGGCATCTGATGAAGGCTTTGCTAATGTTCCAAGCACTGATAAAACATGTTTATCATTTTCCCTAATTGCATCGGCAAGACTCTTAATTATTAAGCCTTTCGGCAGATTATTTATTTCAGAGTTCTGTTTACTAAAAAAACCATTGATAAGACTTATTCTGATTGCATTTTCAGGTATCAGACTCCCATCAAATTGAAAACTTTCTTCATCCTTAGCATCAAGAGAAAATGGTGTACTTAAATCTTCGTTTAGCTCTTTATCTAAATTAAGATACCTGTATTCTTCATGCTTTTTGCTAGGAAAACCAACTGATTCGAAAGCTTTTATAGATGCATTTCTGAAATTATCTAATAAAGGATTGTCAAGTAATAAAGCCGAACGCTGTAGTTCAAACTCAGTTATTAACCTCTCCTTTAACGAAACTCCTTGAATTGTAGATGTCATAATACTGTTACTAGCTATTTACAAGTTCTTTGGTAATCCAGTCGTAGCCTTTTTCTTCGAGTTCGAGGGCAAGCTCCTTTCCTCCTGATTTCACAATTTTTCCATCAAATAAAACATGGACAAAATCAGGCACTATATAATCGAGTAAACGCTGGTAGTGCGTAATAACTATGGCAGCATTTTCAGGAGATTTCAATTTATTTACACCATTTGCAACAACACGCAAAGCATCAATATCAAGGCCCGAATCTGTTTCATCTAAAACGGCCAACTTTGGATTTAGCATCGCCATTTGGAAAATCTCATTTTTCTTCTTTTCTCCTCCTGAAAAACCCTCATTTACTGAGCGATTGGTTAAGTTGGTTGATATTTCCACCATTTCTTTCTTTTCCTTCATCATTTGAAGAAATTCACGAGCCTCCATCGGCGGAAGCCCTTTGTATTCTCTTTGCTCTGCAATAGCAGTTTTAAGGAAGTTGGTGATACTCACTCCAGGTATTTCAACAGGGTATTGAAATGCCAGGAATATACCTTCGCGGGCTCTATCTTCAGGCGAAAGCTCTAAAAGGTCTTTCCCATCAAAAATTATTTCGCCAGAGGTTACTTCGTAATCTTCTCTTCCTGCAAGCACAGATGCAAGAGTCGATTTTCCAGATCCGTTCGGTCCCATGATAGCATGAACTTCGCCGGCTTTAACTTCTAGATTGAAGCCTTTGAGAATTTCTTTTTCTTCTACTCTTGCGTGTAGGTTGTTTATTTTAAGCATGGCTTGATTTTATTACCTGTCTTGTTTAAAATGGTTCTAAATAACGTCGCAAAGGTAACAGAATATGGACACTAAAGGTTCACAAGAGAACGAAAAAAGCCCTCAAGCCTAAACAAGAGAGCTTTCAATAAAGGAAAAGATTTTACTGTTGAATTTGCATCAACACCATATTGCGATCTTGTGCAAACACAGTTTGACCATTATTTGACCCTAAAATATTTTGAAAAACTAGTCGGTAGTAATAAGTACCGGGACTTAGATTTAAATCAGGATAGATGATGCTTGTACAGGCAATACCAGAACCAAGAGTTACGATAGCAGGGATGTTGTTGACTCCTCCCGAAAGGCCATCTTCAATACGATAAACATTTGTGACGTTAGTATTGAAGCTTGGGTCAGTGGAACGCTGAACCCAGATACTAAAGCGGTTACTATTGCCAAGACTTGATGCATTATTAGTAGACTTAATTGTTAAGTTGGCAAGTACCAGAATACCTTTTCCTGTTTCACCATCGTCTACAATAGTGTATTGTTGAACAGGAATGTCTAAGATTACGGCCTGACCAGCAAAATTTGGTAGAGATTGAACATACGGCTGAGTGCAAACTGCACATTGCGAAGTTGCATTATCTATCCATAAGCTAGCAGCATTAGCGGTTCCTGCGCCACCCAGACTAACAGCAACCGGAGGATTTGTTGCAGCGCTGCCGTAATCAACTACTCCAGCAGAAATAATGTTGGCTCCACCACTGCCATTGCCTGCTGGCCCCTGCGGTCCAGTCGCGCCCTGAGGACCAGCGGGTCCTTGAATTCCGTCATTTCCTGCCGGCCCTTGTGGTCCTGCGGGTCCTTGAATTCCGTCGTTTCCTGCCGGCCCTTGTGGTCCTATTGGCCCTTGAATTCCGTCATTGCCTGCAGGCCCTTGTGGCCCAGCGGGTCCAATTGGTCCTTGAATTCCGTCGTTTCCTGCCGGCCCTTGTGGTCCAATCTCTCCTTGAGGTCCAGTTGGTCCCCCAGATCCGCCTGACCCAGATGATTGAGCATAAAGCGCGTAAGGAACACTTAATAATTCTGAAATGCCAACAGACTGATAAGTAGTTCCTCCGGAAGGATCAACTTCAACTTCTACCCATTGGTTAGCATTGTTCCAGGGAATCGAGTTGAAATCACCCGTAAGGGGAATACCATTTCTTATTTTAAGATTAAATAAACCAAACTGATTTGTAATTGCTTGATGAGTTTCAGAATATTGAACAGCGCCATTAGGTGAGCCCTGCAGAATACTTATTTTAACGCTGATACTTGAATTTACAAAAACACTTCCTGCTGAGTTTCTGGCAATTGCCTGATAATTAATCCCTGCAGGAACACTTTGAGCAATGCCTTGCAGAGAAAAGCTCAAAAGTAAAATACACACCCATCCTCTTAACTTCATATTGTTTGATTTAAATACAATTTAATGAAGCAAGTTATTAAAGGAATCTTTACAGTTCTATAGGTTTTGAGTACGTTATTAAATCAATAATAAGATATGGAAGCCCATTTGAGCAATTCGAAACACAAAAGAGTTGCTTTCTCAGAAATTATGTGAGTAGCCTAAGCTGAAAGTTCTCCCAGGGTTGATGCTATTAAAAACTTGTTTCTCAGCTTCAAAGCTAGTGTGGAAAGCCTCTAGCCTGTCGTTCAGTATATTAGCAACTCTGAAATTGATAGTTGATTTCTTCTCTTTGCCTACTTTCATATTGAAGCTGAAGTTTAAGCTATGAAAAGGCTCAGTAAACACATCCGGAAATAACCCCGCACCAACAATGTATAATGTAGGGCCTTTCACATTATAAAAGAAACCAGCATCATAGTTTTTCTCTTCATTATTGTAGCTCAGGCCAGCATTTATTACAAAGGGCGATTGTCCGGCCATATTTCTTGTACGCTCAATGGTCTGGCCTGTTTTTTCATATGCTTTTCTAGAGTTGAACTCCAGATCAGTCATGTCGATGATCGATTTTACAAAGGTCAGATTCGTATTGAAATTGATTCTTTTTAAAGCAGGAGAAATGAAATCTAGATCTTTTCTCATTTCCAATTCAATACCAAAGAGTTTTCCATTGCCAACGTTTCTTGGTTGGAACTCGGTACTGGTTTGCTGCTCGGGTATTCTAACAAGTTCAATAGGGTTATTGAAGTTCTTGTAGAAACCGCTTATAGAGAAGATTTGGCCCCTCTCTAGGAATAATTCCCAACGTAAATCGATATTATCAATTCTTGTTTCAACCAATTTGCCATCCCAATCAGAATAAGTAAATAAAGCTCCATTAAAAATACGGTTGGTGACAGGGTCAAGAATTTGAGCATATGACAATTCCTTGAACGAAGGCCTAGCAATGGTTCTGGTATATGATAGTCTTAAATTTTGTTTTTCGGTGAGAGAATAGATAAAGTTCACAGATGGAAATAAATCTAAAGCATCCAGCACTTTATCATTTACTAGATTATTGCCAGAAGCGGTATCTCCATTAGCATATTGCTGATCTCTTCCGGTATGTCGCTGAACAAAATTCTCAGCCCTAAGACCAATAATTGCCTTAAGGTTTGCGGTGAAGTTCATTTCATTAGAAATGTATGCACCCGTATTATTTACATTGGAAGAGTATTCGTTTGGATTTGGCGTTTGATTTCCTGATTGATAATAGACATTGTTTTGAGTTCCAGGGAAAATGTTCTCTGGATCAAGCACGTTCGCAGGGTTAGGGTTTGCCCAGTCTTGTGAACCGAAGAATTGAATATCAAAAAATAGGATTTCGTAATTACGAATCTTATAAATGTGGCTGGCACCAAACTTAAGTTTGGCATCAAGACTTTTGAATTTATAATTTCTAGTAAGATCAACTTTAGCAACTCCATTGAATTCATTGAGGCTTCTCCAAATTCTTGCCGGATTTCCACCTGCTCCTGCAATAAATGAGGTATCGACAGGAGTCTCAGTAAAGGCTGTTTTTCTTATATCGGGGTCGGATGAAGTAGAAATTGTAGTAGATAATTTCCAATCGAGTTCCCAAGTGTTCTTTTTGAAGAGGTGAACGCCATTTAGCAATGCATTGCTCAAGGCTCTTTGGTTGTATTCGAGGTTGTTGGATGATGCGAGATAGCCCGATTGACCAACAGCTTGTCCATCGTTATCTATAAAAAACTGACCTGCTCTACTTTCGCCACTTTGTAGGTGCATCAAGCTCAATTTAATTTTCGAATTTGCTGTCTTGTAAGCGAGTCCACCTAAAAGTCCAATCAAAGTATTTTGCTCACCTAGTTGTCCAGTTTGCACAGTTGCATAGCGTAATTCATTGATGTCTGGATTTATAAAGCGCTGATATTCGCCATAGCTCACATCATCAAAATACCTGTATGAAGTTTTGTAAGATGCTGAGAATACATAGCCAAGCTTAGGTTTAACAGTCAGAGGGTCGACGTCCTTCTTTTTGCCTAATTCAATCTGATTTCCAATGGATACACCCGCATTATAATCCATGAGACTGGTGCTTCTTCTGGCCGCAAGAGTCGGGTTAAATGATTTAACAAATGCATTAACCTCTTCATCAGAAGCTCCACTGATAGGTGTTGGGATGTTACTTGAGGTGGCTTTTGAAGGAAGAGCTCTAGTGCCATCATCAAAACCTAACCAATCTGTTTTGCCTCCCTCATAAGTAAGATATTGATTATTGAAATGCATATCAGGATTATAGGCGGCTCCTATAGAGACGTTAAAGAGCTTTTCATCCGGGAAATCTTTTGTTTCA
>JBBEBC010000149.1:0-60414 GCA_040882555.1 Bacteroidia bacterium | reverse complement strand
GTATGACTTTCAATATTGTTCCAATTCCTGATGACCTTATTGAAGAGGCAACAGAGTGGAGAGGAAAGTTACTTGAAGAAATTGCAGAGTATGACGATTCCTTAATGGAAAAGTTCTTTGAAGATCCTGAGTCTATTTCGGAGGCAGAAATTCTTGGAGCGCTTCGTCAGGCTTGTCTTGCAAATAAAATTGTTCCAATGGTTTGTGGATCATCTTTCAAAAATAAAGGTGTTCAAACTATGCTTGATCTTGTAATGGAGTTGATGCCAAGTCCATTAGACAGAGAAAATATCAAAGGAACTCATCCTGACACAGGAGAAGAAATTTCACGTCGCCCGGATCCTAAAGGACCATTTGCTGCATTAGCATTTAAAATTGCAACAGATCCATTTGTTGGTCGTCTTTGTTTCTTCCGTTCTTATTCAGGAAGACTTGATGCGGGTTCTTATGTTTTAAACACTAGAAGTGGAAACAAAGAGCGTATTAGCCGTATCTTCCAGATGCATGCAAATAAGCAAAATGCAATTGATTATATCGAAGCTGGAGATATTGGTGCAGCAGTTGGTTTCAAGGATATTAAGACAGGTGATACACTTTGTGATGAAAAGCATCCTATCGTTCTAGAATCAATGAATTTCCCTGATCCGGTTATTGGTATCGCTATTGAGCCTAAAACTCAAGCTGATGTTGATAAACTTGGAATGGCATTATCAAAGCTAGCAGAGGAAGATCCAACGTTCCGTGTTAAAACTGACGAAGATTCAGGACAAACAATTATTAGCGGTATGGGTGAGCTTCACCTTGAGATTATTCTTGACAGATTGAAGAGAGAATTCAAGGTTGAATGTAACCAAGGAGCGCCTCAGGTTAACTATAAAGAAGCTATCACTGGCACTGTAACTCACCGTGAGATTTATAAGAAGCAAACTGGTGGCCGTGGTAAATTTGCCGATATCGTTGTTACAATTTCTCCTGCTGAAGAAGGTAAGGAAGGTCTTACTTTCGAAAATCAGGTAGTTGGAGGTAACATTCCACGTGAATATATCCCATCTGTAGAGAAAGGTTTCAAGAGTGCAATGCAAAATGGTGTTCTTGCAGGATTTACAATGGATAGTTTGAAGGTTACACTTTCTGACGGTTCATATCACGCAGTTGACTCCGACTCTCTATCATTTGAGATTTGTGCTAGATCAGCTTTCCGTGAAGCACTTCCTAAGGCTAAGCCAATTCTTCTTGAGCCAATCATGAAGGTTGAAGTGCTTACTCCTGAAGATTACATGGGAGACATCATCGGTGACCTTAACAAACGTCGTGGTCAGTTAGAAGGAATGGATAGTCGTGCTGGTGCACAGGTTATTCGTGCTAAAGTTCCTCTAAGTGAAATGTTCGGATATGTTACAACATTAAGAACCATTTCCTCAGGTAGAGCAACTTCAACTATGGAACCTTCTCATTATGCGGAGGCACCACGTCAAGTTTCGGAAGAGGTAATATCAAAAGCAAAAGGTAAAACAGCATCTGTTTAATTCGTTCTTTATATACTCCAAATGAGTCAGAAAATCAGAATCAAGCTCAAGTCGTACGATTACAATCTAGTAGACAAATCGGCTGAGAAAATTGTAAAAACGGTAAAATCTACCGGAGCTGTAGTTAGTGGTCCAATCCCACTTCCAACAAACAAAAAGATTTACACTGTACTAAGGTCTCCACATGTTAACAAGAAAGCAAGGGAGCAATTTCAGCTTTGTGCATATAAGCGCTTATTGGATATCTACAGCACAACATCAAAAACTGTAGATGCTTTAATGAAGCTTGAACTTCCAAGTGGTGTTGAAGTTGAGATCAAAGTTTAGTGTCAGGAAAAATTGAATAGTAACAATTAATATAAAATGTCAGGTCTAATCGGAAAAAAAATCGGAATGACTAGCATCTTTAGTGCCGCTGGTAAGAACGTACCATGCACAATTATAGAGGCCGGTCCTTGCATAGTTACGCAAGTAAAAACCATCGAGTCTGATGGTTATAGCGCAGTTCAGCTGGCGTTTGACGACAAAAAAGAGAAGCATACCTCTTCAGCAATGCAGGGACACTTTAAGAAAGCGTCTACTGGTCCAAAGCGTAGGGTAGCAGAGTTCCGTTTCTTTGAAACAGAGCGTAATCTTGGAGAAACAATCACTGTTGATCTTTTTAATGAAGGTGAATATGTTGATGTGATTGGCAATTCAAAAGGAAAAGGTTTCCAGGGTGTAGTTAAGCGACACAACTTTAGTGGTGTTGGTATGGGTACTCACGGTCAGCACAACAGATTGCGTGCTCCAGGTTCCTTAGGTGCATCTTCTTATCCTTCACGCGTATTCAAAGGAATGCGTATGGCGGGACAAACTGGCGGAGGCCGAGTTAAAGTGCAAAACTTAATCGTTTTGAAAGTTTTACCAGAGCAGAATCTTATCGTTGTTCAAGGTGCAATTCCTGGTCCTAAAGGTTCTTACGTAATGATTGAAAAGTAACATGGAACTTGTAGTATTAAATTCAAACGGTCAGGAGACCGGCCGCAAAGTAAAGCTGGATAGCTCTATTTTCGGTATTGAACCAAACGACCATGCGATTTACCTTGATGTTAAGCAAATACTTGCTAATCGTCGCCAGGGTACTCATAAGTCGAAAGAAAGAGCCGAAATAAACCATTCAACGCGCAAGATTAAGCGTCAGAAAGGAACAGGAGGAGCTCGTGCAGGAAGTATTAAATCACCTCTTTTTGTAGGTGGTGGACGTATTTTCGGACCTCGTCCAAGAAATTATTCTTTCGCATTGAATAAGAAAGTTAAGCAATTGGCGAGAAAGTCGGCTTTAGCTTATAAGGCAAAGGAAAATGGTATTGTTCTTTTAGAAGGTATTTCTATGGATGCTCCATCAACAAAGAATTTTGTTGGAGTTATTAAGAACCTTAACCTCACAGGAAAGAAAACATTATTTGTTATTCCTGAGCAAAACAGTGCAATTTACTTATCTTCAAGAAATATTGAAAGAAGTAAAGTTGTAGTGGCAAGTGATTTAAACACCTATGACATCTTAAATGCAAGTTCTCTTGTGATTTTAGAAAAGTCAATGGCAACTATTGAGAACCTTTTAACACAAAACTAAAATGAGTATCATCATCAAACCTATCATCACAGAAAAGATGAGTGGCCTTACTGAAAAGATGAACCGCTACGGTTTTGTGGTTCATTTGGAATCCAATAAGGTTGAAATCAAAAAGGCTGTCGAACAGCTTTATGGAGTAAATGTAGAGTCGGTGCGTACAATGAGATACATCGGCAAAGTAAAAACACGTAATACGAAAAGTGGTATCAACAGTGGCCTTACAGGTCGTTGTAAGAAAGCAATCGTTTCTCTTGCAGAAGGCGATACCATTGACTTTTACAGTAACGTTTGATAAGAAATGGGACTTAAAAAATTCAATCCAATCACTCCCGGCACCAGATTTAAGGTAGCCGATACGTATAGTGATATAACCACGAATGAGCCTGAGAAGTCTCTTATGGTTAAGCATAATAAATCTGGTGGTAGAAATCACTCAGGTAAAATGACCATGCGTTATATAGGTGGAGGTCACAAACAGAGATATCGTCTTATTGATTTTAAAAGAGATAAGCATGATGTTCCTGCAAAAGTGGTAACTATCGAATATGACCCAAATCGTTCTGCAAGAATTGCTTTACTTCAATATGCTGATGGTGAAAAGAGATATATTCTTGCACCAGCAGGTTTAGAAGTTGGAATGACAGTTATGTCAGGTACTAAAGCGGCAATTGAGCCAGGTAACGCACTTTGTCTTAAGGATATTCCACTAGGTTCTATGATTCATCATATTGAGCTTAGGCCAGGTCAAGGAGCTTGTTTAGTTCGTTCTGCTGGAGTTTCTGCACAACTTGCTGCTAAGGATGGTAAATATGCAATCATCAAATTACCTTCTGGTGAAACAAGAATGATTCTTGGGACTTGCATGGCCGTTATTGGAACAGTATCAAATGGAGATCACCGTCTAGTGCGTTCAGGTAAAGCTGGTCGTAGTCGCTGGTTAGGTCGTCGTCCAAGAAATCGTGGTGTTTCTATGAACCCAGTCGATCACCCAATGGGTGGTGGTGAAGGACGTTCTTCTGGAGGTCATCCACGCAGCCGTAACGGTATTCCAGCTAAAGGATATAAGACTCGTTACCCAAAGAAAAGTAGTTCGAAGCACATTATCGAGCGTCGTAAAAAATAAGATTGTTCAACACTGAGATTTAAAATTCATGAGCCGTTCACTAAAAAAAGGTCCATTTATCGATTATAAACTTGAGCGCAAGGTTTTCACCTTGATTGAATCAGGTAAGAAATCTGTGATTAAAACTTGGGCACGTCGTTCAATGATTTCTCCGGATTTTGTTGGACAAACTATCGCCGTTCATAACGGAAATAAATTCATCCCTGTGTATGTTACAGAAAACATGGTGGGTCATAAGTTAGGTGAATTTGCACCTACTAGGACTTATCGCGGTCACGCTGGTAACAGAAAAGATAAGGGTAGAAAATAATTGCTAATCGTTCTTTATAAAAAATAAAATGGGAGCCAGAAAAAAACTCCGTGCAGATGCACTTAAGGCCGAGAGGCGCACAATCGCATTCGCCAAATTGAATAACTGTCCAACTTCACCGCGTAAAATGCGCCTTGTAGTAGACCTTGTAAGAGGTGTTGGAGTAGAACAGGCTCTTTCAATTTTAAAGTATACAAACAAAGAAGCAGCTATTCGTGTAGAGAAGCTTTTACTTTCAGCTATCGCCAATTGGCAAGCAAAGAATGAAGGTAAAAGACTTGAAGACAGTAATGTTTTCATCAAAGAAATCAAAGTTGATGGAGCTCGTATGTTGAAGCGTCTTCGTCCTGCTCCGCAGGGAAGAGGTTACAGAATTCGTAAGCGTTCTAATCACGTGACTTTGATACTTGACTCTAAAACAGTAGAAGCTAATTAATAATCTTTAGAATAATACAACCTATTTATGGGACAAAAATGTAATCCAATTGCTCTTCGTTTGGGCATAGTTCGTGGCTGGGACTCCAACTGGTACGGAGGTCGTAACTACGCCGACAAGTTGTTAGAGGATCATAAGATCCGCAACTATTTGACTGCTCGTTTAACAAAGGCAAGTGTATCAAGAATTATTATTGAGCGTACACTGAAATTAGTAACCGTTACAATTAATACGGCTCGTCCAGGTATTATTATCGGTAAGGGTGGTCAAGAAGTTGATAAGCTTAAAGAAGAGCTTAAAAAGCTTACTAAAAAGGAAGTTCAAATCAATATTTTTGAAATTAAACGTCCGGAATTAGATGCTCGTTTAGTTGCTGATGGTATTGCTCGTCAGTTAGAAGGAAGAATTTCTTTCCGTCGTGCAATGAAGACTTCTATCGCCTCAACCATGAGAATGGGGGCTGAAGGTATCAAAACAAAATGCAGTGGTCGTCTGGGTGGTGCTGAAATGGCAAGAACAGAAGGATATAAGGAAGGAAGAACTCCATTACATACATTAAGAGCTGATATTGATTATGCTCTTTCTGAAGCACATACTACCTATGGTAGAATTGGTGTCAAGGTATGGATCTGTAAAGGTGAAATTTTTGGAAAGCGTGATTTATCGCCTAATATTGGAATGGCCGCTCAGAAATCTGGAGGTAATTCTAACCAAGGTGGAGGAGATCGCAGAGGCGGACGCCGCAGAGGTAAATAACATTTAGAGCACTTTAAAAGGGGAAACTTTCAAGTTTCCCCTTTTTTGTGACAGAAAACAAGGAGAATAGTGAAGATATTATATCCTGATAATCAGCATATTGGATCAATAATAGTGCTGTTGACGATTAAGGGTTAATTTTTTTTAGTTTGAGCTGTTGGAAATAAAAAACAACTTACTATCTTTGCCGTCCCCAAAATAGCAGGCTTTGTAAACAAAAGATTGCTAATAAGTAAACTGGGAAAGCATTATCACACGATTATAAAACGAAATACCGATGTTACAGCCGAAACGTACGAAGTACAGGAAGCAACATAAGATGAAGATGAAGGGCAATGCAACTCGTGGACATGAGTTAGCATTTGGTTCCTTTGGCATCAAAGCGAATGAAGGTGTTTGGATGACTGCCAGACAAATTGAAGCGGCTCGTATTGCTGTAACAAGATACATGAAGCGTGAAGGCCAGATTTGGATTCGCGTTTTTCCTGACAAACCAATTACCAAAAAACCAGCCGAGGTTCGTATGGGTAAGGGTAAAGGAGCTCCAGAATATTGGGTAGCTGTTGTTAAGCCAGGAACGATCATTTTCGAAGCGGAAGGAGTTCCAATGGAGATAGCTAAAGAAGCTCTTCGTTTAGCTGCTCAAAAGCTTCCGATAACAACAAAATTTGTAGTACGCAGAGACTACGTTGAAGAAACTATCTGACAATCATGAAACAATCACAGATATTAGAGTTAAATCAAGAAGAACTGAAAGACTTAATTGTCGAGGAAACTCAGGTTTTGGCAAAGATGGTTTTTAATCATACAGTTTCTCCTATTGAGAATCCTTTAAAGATTCGCGAGACACGTCGCACGATTGCAAGAATGAAGACAGAGCTTCGCAAAAAAGAAATCCAATTAATTGCCTCCAACAACGCATAACATGGAAGCCACAGAAAGAAATCTCCGTAAGGAACGTATCGGTTTAGTAAAGAGTAACAAGATGGATAAAACCATTATTGTTTCTGTTGAACGTAAGGTAAAGCACCCGAAATACGGTAAGTTCGTGAAGAAAACTACAACGTTCTTTGCACACGATGAAAAAAATGATTGCGGTATTGGTGATACAGTGATGATTAGTGAGATAAGACCACTAAGTAAAAATAAGCGCTGGAGACTTGTACAAGTTCTTGAACGCGCTAAGTAATTTTAAGACTAAGAGATATAAGTCATGATACAACAGGAATCCCGTTTGTCTGTCGCAGATAACAGTGGTGCAAAAGAAGTTCTCTGTATTCGAGTACTTGGAGGTACTAAAAAGAGATATGCTTCTATTGGTGATAAAATCGTAGTAAGTGTTAAGCATGCATTGCCATCAGGAAATGCTAAAAAAGGTGCTGTTGCTAAAGCTGTGGTTGTTCGCACAAGGAAGGAAATTCGTCGTGCAGACGGTTCTTATATTCGTTTCGACGATAACGCGGTTGTGTTATTGAACAATAACGACGAGTTAAGAGGTACACGTATTTTTGGACCTGTTGCACGTGAACTTCGCGAAAAGCAGTTCATGAAAATTGTTTCACTTGCACCCGAGGTGCTTTAATATCCTATCGGAATAATGAAACTTCACATTAAAAAAGGTGATAAAGTAACAGTTCTTTCTGGTGACTCTAAAGGTCAAGCAGGAGAAGTTCGTGAAATTGATACCAAGAAAATGCGCGCTATTGTTACCGGTGTCAACATGATATCAAAGCATGCAAAAGCTAGTTCTAAATATCCGCAAGGCGGAATAATTAAAATGGAAGGTCCGGTTCACATCTCTAATTTGATGTTAATAGACCCTTCAAATGGGAAACCTACAAAAGTTGGTCGCAAGGCTGATGCTAAAGGAGTCCTTTCACGCTATTCCAAAAAAACCGGAGAGATTATTAAGTGATGGAATATACACCCAATCTGAAAACTAAGTACCGCAAGGAGATTGCCCTGGCCCTCAAAGAAGAGTTCGGTTACAAAAGCGTAATGCAAGTACCGAAACTTGAAAAAATTTGTATCAATCAGGGAATTGGATCTGCAGTATCAGACAAAAAACTCATCGATTCAGCTATCGTTGAGATGTCAACTATTGCCGGACAGAAGGCTGTAGCAACAAAATCAAAAAAGGATATCTCCAACTTCAAGTTGAGAAAAGGTGTTCCTATTGGTTGCCGTGTTACACTTCGTGGTGATAAAATGTATGAATTTCTAGAAAGACTTATAGTAGTTGCTCTACCACGTATTCGTGATTTCCGTGGGATTAACGATAAAGGTTTTGATGGCAGAGGTAACTACACATTAGGAGTTACTGAGCAGATTATTTTTCCAGAAATCAATATCGATAAAGTATCGAAAATCATGGGTATGGACATAACATTTGTGACCGATGCCGCAACAGATAAAGAGGCTTTTTCACTTTTACGTGAATTTGGTCTTCCATTTAAAAATCAAATAAAATAATCGACCGATGGCAAAGGAAAGCATGAAAGCCCGTGAAGTAAAAAGGGCTAAAATGGTTGAAAGATATGCTGAAAAGCGCGCTGCTTTGAAAGCAGCAGGTGATTCAGTGGGACTTCAGAAACTTCCACGCAATTCTAGTAAAATCAGATTACGTAACCGTTGCAAATTAACTGGTCGTCCACGAGGATACATTCGTCAATTTGGTCTTTCAAGAATTACATTTCGTGAAATGGCTTCTGATGGTAAAATCCCAGGTGTGACTAAAGCAAGCTGGTAATTTGAATTCAATATACTTGATAATAAAACAAAAATGACCGATCCTATAGCTGATTTTCTTACTCGTGTGCGCAACGCAATCACTGCGAACCATAGAGTTGTAGAGATTCCATCTTCAAACCTGAAGAAGGAAATAACCAAAATTCTTTTTGACAAAGGTTATATCCTTAGCTACAAGTTTATTGATGCTGATAATGAGAACCCTCAAGGAAGTATTAAAATTGCTTTGAAATACCACCCTGTTACAAAGATTCCTGCGATTCGTACTTTAGATCGCGTTTCTAAGCCAGGTCTTCGTAAATATGTTCATGTTGGAAGTATTCCACGTGTCATCAACGGTTTAGGTATTGCTATAATTTCTACTTCTAAAGGTGTTATGACCGATAAGGAAGCTCGCCGAGAAAATGTTGGTGGAGAAGTTCTTTGTTTCGTTTATTAATTGATTAAGATTTAAGAAATGTCACGAATAGGAAAAATGCCGATAAGTTTGCCAAAAGGAGTTACAGTTTCTGTTTCGCCTAGCAACCAGGTAACGGTAAAAGGCCCACTAGGAGAATTACATCAGGAAGTAGATTCTGCAATTATTTTTAAAATAGAAGCAGAATCAATATCTGTGGCTCGTCCAAATGATGAAAAAGATATTCGTGCAAAGCACGGATTATATCGCTCATTAATTGCCAACATGGTTAAAGGAGTTAGCGAAGGTTATACTACACAGCAAGAACTTGTTGGTGTTGGTTACCGTGCCGCTGCTAATGGGCAATTGCTTGAAATGTCATTAGGTTATTCTCATAACGTTGTTTTAGAGCTGCCTAAAGAAATTCAACTTGAAACTAAAACAGAAAGGGGAAAAAACCCTTTAATTATAATGAAATCTTCTGACAAGCAATTACTTGGTATGGTTGCGGCAAAGATTCGCTCACTAAGAAAGCCTGAGCCTTACAAAGGAAAAGGTATTAAATTCGTTGGCGAAGTTCTACGTCGTAAAGCCGGTAAAGCTGCAGGTAAGAAATAAGAATTATCAAAGATCATGGCTATCACAAAAGAATATAGAAGAGAACGAATTAAGAAAAGAGTTCGCAAAGTGGTTTCAGGAAGTGAAACAACTCCTCGCCTTAGTGTCTTCAGAAGCAATAAGGAAATATACGTACAGCTTATTGATGATTTGAAGGGAACAACAATCCTTTCTGCTTCTTCATCTGAGTCAGACATCGCTTCTAAAAAAGCGACTAAAATTGAAAAAGCTTCTCTTGTAGGAAAGGCAATTGCAGCCAAAGCTATTGAGAAAGGAATCGATCAGGTGAAATTTGACAGAAACGGTTATTTGTATCACGGTAGAATTAAATCATTGGCAGAAGGTGCTCGCGAAGGAGGACTTAAATTTTAATCATAATGGCAAACGCAACAATTAAACGAGTACGCTCTAGCGAAATTGAACTAAAAGACAAATTAGTCGGTATACAGCGTGTTACCAAAGTTACTAAAGGTGGTCGTGCTTTTACTTTCTCAGCTATCGTAGTTGTAGGTAACGAAAATGGTATCGTTGGTCATGGTCTTGGAAAAGCAAAGGAAGTAACTGATGCAATTACTAAGGGTATTGACGACGCAAAGAAGTCATTGATTAAAGTGCCTGTTATTAATGGAACTGTGCCTCATGAGCAACTTGGTAAATTTGGTGGGGCTCTTGTCTTCCTTAAGCCTGCTGCTCATGGAACTGGTGTTATAGCTGGTGGTGCAATGAGAGCTGTTCTTGAAAGTGTTGGAATTACCGATGTACTAGCAAAATCAAAAGGTAGTTCAAACCCTCACAACGTAGTGAAAGCTACTATAAATGCACTTGCACTAATGAGAGATGCTGCCACTGTTGCTCAACAACGTGGAATCTCTATGGAAAAAGTATTCAACGGTTAAATCTGGACATCATGTCGAAACTTAGAATTAAGCAAATTAAAAGCGGTATCGACCGTCCTGAGCGTCAAAAGAGAACTCTTAGAGCTTTAGGTATTCGTAAAATGCACACACCAGTAGAGCATGAAGCTACTCCTCAAATTTTGGGTATGGTGGATAAAGTAAAACACTTGATTTCTATTGAGGAAATCTAATAAAGATATATTGAGATGAATCTTAGTAATTTAAAACCAGCAAGAGGATCAGTTAAGGCCAATAAAAGAATTGGACGTGGTCAAGGTTCAGGTCGTGGTGGAACTTCCACCCGTGGACACAAAGGAGCTAAATCTCGCTCTGGTTATTCAAGTAAAGTAGGTTTTGAAGGTGGTCAAATGCCACTTCAAAGACGTGTTCCTAAGTTTGGATTTAAGAACATCAACAGAGTTGAATACAGAGGGATTAACTTAGATACTCTTCAAGAATTGGTTGAAGCGAATAAAGTTGAATCTATCAATTTTGATACTCTTCGCGAACATGGTCTCGTTGGAAAGAAGGACCTTGTCAAAATTTTAGGAAGAGGTGAATTGAAAGCAAAACTTGATGTAACTGTTCATGCATTTACTGCAACTGCAAAAGCCGCTATTGAAAAAGCTGGTGGAAGCGCAACAACTATTGCCTAATGAAGAACTTATTCAATACCATAAAGAACATATACAAAGTAGAAGAGTTACGCAATAAAATTGGTAACACTTTACTCTTTTTGCTCATCTATCGACTGGGCTCGTTCGTGGTATTGCCTGGTGTAAATCCTGATGCTCTTGATGCTCTAAAGCAACAAACGTCAGATGGTATCATGGGATTGCTTAATATGTTCTCAGGTGGAGCATTCTCTAATGCCTCCATCTTTGCATTAGGCATAATGCCATACATCTCTGCTTCAATTGTGATTCAGCTTCTTGGAATCGCGGTTCCTTACTTTCAGAAACTTCAAAAAGAAGGAGAATCTGGCAGAAAGAAGATTAATCAATTTACAAGATACCTGACAGTTATTATCACAGGTTTTCAGGCTCCAGGTTACTTAGCGAATCTTAATTCTCAGCTTGGCACTAATGCTATTTCTGACTCAAGTGCTTTCTTCTGGATTTCTTCTACTATCATTTTAGTAGCTGGTACAATGTTTATCATGTGGCTTGGAGAAAAAATTACCGATCGAGGCATTGGTAATGGTATTTCTTTAATTATCATGGTTGGTATCATAGCTGGATTACCTTCTGCAATTGTTGCAGAATTCGGATCTCGTTTGGAGCAATCAGGAGGTGGACTTGTTATGTTCCTTCTTGAACTACTCATCTTATTACTGATTGTTATAATGACTCTTTTACTTGTTCAAGGTGTTAGAAGAATACCGGTTCAAGTTGCAAAAAGAGTTCAGGGTAACCAACAGGTTGGAGGAGCTAGACAATATATTCCACTACGTGTGAATGCTGCTGGTGTAATGCCAATCATTTTCGCTCAAGCGATTATGTTTATTCCTATCACTATTGCAGGTTTTGCAAATAGTGAGTCGCTTCAGGGTTTCGTATCGGTTTTTGCTAATATCACCGGCTTCTGGTACAATTTTACTTTCGCTATGATGATCATTATTTTCACCTACTTCTACACAGCAATTACTGTGAATCCGAAGAATATGGCTGAAGAGATGAAAAGAAGTGGTGGCTTTATTCCAGGTATACGTCCAGGAAAGCCTACTGCTGATTTTATTGATAATATTATGTCTCGCATCACATTGCCAGGATCTATTTTCTTAGCAATTGTTGCAATCTTGCCTGCATTGGCTATGTTGATTGGTGTAACAAATAAGTTTGCTCAGTTCTACGGAGGAACGTCTCTTCTAATTTTAGTGGGGGTTATTCTCGACACGCTGCAGCAAATTGAAAGTCACCTTTTAATGCGTCAGTATGATGGTTTGATGAAAAGTGGTCGACTTAAGGGTCGAGCAACATCATCACCTGTCAGCATGGCTAGTTAATTTTTTTTAGATGATCTATTACAAGACAGCTGAAGAAATAGAGTGCATAAGAAATAGTTCTTTACTTGTTGCCCGCGCATTAGCCGAAGTTGCTAAGGTTATTGAACCTGGAGTTAATGCCCTAAAGATTGATAAAATAGCCGACGAATTCATCAGGGATAATGGAGGAGTACCTGCCTTTAAAGGGTATGGTGGTTTTCCAAATGCACTTTGTGTTTCTCCTAATGAACAAGTTGTTCATGGCATACCAACGGATAGACCTTTTGAAGAAGGTGATATAATTTCTGTTGATTGTGGAGTTCTTATGAATGGGTTCTTTGGAGATTCAGCTTACACTTTTGCCATTGGTGAAGTTTCGTCTGAAGTCCTACAATTGATGAAGACTACTAAAGAAAGTCTTTATAAAGGAATTGAAATGGCTGTTGCTGGAAAGAGATTGGGAGATGTTAGTTTTGCAATTCAACAACACTGTGAAAATGCTGGATATGGTGTTGTAAGAGAGTTGGTTGGACATGGTATTGGGAAAAGCCTACATGAAGCACCTGAAGTTGCTAATTTTGGTAAACGAGGGTCTGGACTTAAGTTGCAAGAAGGCTTAGTGATCGCGATAGAACCTATGGTAAATATGGGGACTAAGCAGGTTAAGCATGGAAAAGACGGTTGGACAATCAAAACCGCTGATTTAAAACCTTCAGCTCATTTTGAACATACCATCGCAGTGCATAAAGGGGAAGCAGATATTCTTTCATCATTTAAGTATGTTGAAGATGTTCTCAAAGAAAGAAATGAATTGATAGTTTAATTTTTAAAATATAATATATAGTGCCAAAGCAATCGTCAATTGAACAGGACGGAACAATTATCGAAGCATTGTCAAACGCAATGTTTCGTGTTGAACTTGAGAATGAGCATGTCATAATTGCGCATATTTCAGGTAAGATGCGCATGCACTACATAAAGATTTTACCTGGCGATAAGGTAAAGGTTGAAATGTCACCTTATGACTTAACAAAAGGCCGAATAACTTATCGTTACAAATAAATAGAAAAATGAAAGTAAGAACCTCCATCAAAAAAAGGAGTGTGGAGTGCAAGATTGTACGCCGCAAAGGGAGACTTTATGTAATCAACAAAAAGAATCCTAAATTCAAACAACGTCAAGGTTAAGAATTAAAAGAAAAAGAAATGGCTCGTATATCGGGAATTGACCTTCCAAAAAATAAGCGCGGAGAAATCGGATTAACCTATATCTATGGAATAGGCCGTTCTACTGCACAAAACATTCTTACACAAGCAGAAATTTCTTTCGATAAGAAAGTGTCTGATTGGGATGATGATGAACTGGGTAAAATCAGAGATATTATCAATAACAATTTTAAAGTTGAGGGTGCTCTTCGTTCTGAAGTTCAACTTAACATTAAGCGTTTGATGGATATCGGTTCTTACCGTGGGATTCGTCATCGTTCAGGACTTCCTGTTCGTGGTCAGACTACCAAGAATAATGCACGTACAAGAAAAGGTAAGAAGAAAACAGTTGCTAACAAAAAGAAGGTAACTAAGTAATCCTTCCAATCTATAACGATTGATAACACCGAAAAATGGCTAAATCATCAAAAACAACCAAGAAGCGAGTTGTAAAAGTTGAAGCAGTGGGTCACGCTCACATTAATGCTACTTTTAACAACATTATTATTTCCCTCACCAACACGGGCGGCCAGGTTATTTCCTGGAGTTCTGCAGGCAAGATGGGATTCCGCGGATCAAAGAAAAACACACCTTATGCTGGTCAAATGGCTGCTGGAGATTGCTCTAAAGTAGCTTACGATTTAGGATTACGTAAAGTGAAAGTATTTGTAAAAGGCCCAGGAGGCGGTCGCGAATCTGCAATTCGTACAATCCACAACAGTGGCATCGAAGTAAGTGAAATTGTAGATGTTACTCCAGTTCCACACAATGGATGTCGCCCACCAAAGCGTCGCCGCGTTTAATCAATCAATAAAATTTAAGAAATGGCAAGATATATCGGCCCTAAATCAAAAATTGCTCGCAAGTTTCGTGAGCCTATTTTCGGACCGGATAAGGTTCTTACAAAGAAAAATTATCCTCCCGGGCAACACGGAAATTCAAAACGTAGAAATAAAGTTTCGGAATACGGTGTTCAGCTTCAGGAAAAGCAAAAAGCTAAATATACTTACGGAATCCTTGAAAAACAATTCGCTTTAATCTTTGATCGTGCAAATCGTGCGCAGGGAGTAACAGGTGAAATGCTTCTTAAGCTTATCGAAGCTCGCCTTGATAATGTTGTCTTCCGCATGGGCATCGCTCCAACTCGTTCTGGAGCTCGTCAATTAGTTTCTCACCGTCATATTACGGTTAATGGAGGTGTTGTCAACATCCCTTCTTATACCTTAAAACCAGGTGATAAAGTTGCTGTTCGCGAAAAGTCAAAGTCTTTAGAAGTTATTGGTTCATCTCTAGCTGGACATACAAACAAATACTCTTGGATAGAATTCAATGTTTCTTCTTTAACAGGAACTTTCCTTAATTTTCCTGAAAGAGAACTTATCCCTGAGAATATCAAGGAGCAATTAATTGTGGAATTGTATTCTAAGTAATTCGATCAATTTCATTTTTCTCACCATTCAAACCTTACAATAACATGGCAATATTGGCATTTCAACGTCCTGACAAGGTAATTATGATTACATCAACTGACACTCACGGTCAGTTCGAGTTCAGACCCCTTGAACCAGGATATGGAATCACTGTCGGCAATGCATTACGCCGAATTCTTCTTTCTTCATTGGAAGGCTTTGCAATCACCTCTGTGAAAATTGAGGGTGTTGAGCACGAGTTTTCTACAATTAAAGGAGTAGTTGAGGATGTTACAGAATTCATTCTTAATCTGAAGCAAGTTCGCTTTAAGCGTCAAATTGATTCAACTGAACATGAGAAGGTAGTAGTTCAAGTGAGCGGTCAAAACCAACTTACAGCTGGAGATATCGGAAAATTTACTTCCTCGTTTCAGGTACTAAATCATGATTTTGTGATTTGTCAAATGGACCCTAGCGTTAACCTTAAAATGGAAATTACCATTGATAAGGGTAGAGGTTATGTTCCTGCTGAAGAAAATAAACCTTCAACACAGCAAATTGGAGTTATTCCAATAGACTCAATTTATACCCCAATCCGTAACGTTAAGTACATGGTCGAAAACTACCGTGTAGAACAAAAAACGGATTATGAAAAATTGATTCTTGAAATTACTAGCGATGGTTCAATTCATCCAAAAGATGCCTTGAAAGAAGCTGCTAAAATTCTAATTCAGCACTTCATGTTATTCTCAGATGAGAAAATTACGGAAGACATTGAAGAAAAAGTAACTACTGAGGAATTCGATGAAGATATCCTTCACATGCGTCAACTATTGAAGACGCGTCTTGTTGATATGGATCTTTCAGTTCGTGCTCTAAACTGCCTTAAAGCAGCTGATGTGGATACAATCGCTGATTTGGTTTCTTACAACAAGAATGACCTTTTAAAATTCAGAAACTT
This sequence comes from Bacteroidia bacterium, assembly GCA_040882555.1. Taxonomy (GTDB): domain Bacteria; phylum Bacteroidota; class Bacteroidia; order M30B66; family M30B66; genus M30B66. The sequence goes on along the minus strand of JBBEBC010000149.1, from coordinate 44,430 downwards.
TGGTAAGAAGTCTTTGACTGAATTAGAAGAGCTAGTTCAAAGCAAACAATTAACTTTCGGGATGAACCTCTCGAAATATAAACTAGACAAAGAATAATATAACGTTCATGCCCTTTGGGCTGAAGATCACACAAAAGAATCATGAGACACGGTAAAAAACTCAATCACCTAAGCCGCAAAGCACCTCATCGTAAAGCGATGATGGCCAATATGGCTAGTTCCCTAATCCTTCATAAAAGGATTAATACAACGCTTGCGAAGGCTAAAGCTTTAAGAGTTTTTGTTGAGCCATTGCTTACCAAATCAAAAGAAGATACTACGCATAGCCGCAGGACAGTTTTCTCTTATCTTAAAGATAAAAATGCAGTTAGTGAGCTTTTTCGCGATATTTCTGTGAAAATAGCAGATCGTCCAGGTGGATATACTCGTATTATCAAATTGGGCAATCGTTTAGGAGATAATGCTGAAATGGCACTTATTGAACTTGTTGATTATAACGAGAATCTTAAGAAAGACTCTAAACCAAAAACTGAAAAGAAAACTAGACGTGCTGGTGCTAAGAAAAAAGTGGATGCTCCAAAAGCAGAAGCCGCAGCAACATCTGATGAAGTAGTTGAAGCTCCAACAACGTCTGAAGAAGTAGCTGAAGCGCCTAAGGCAGAAGCTAAAGCTTCACCAGAGCCTGATACTGAGGCTTCTCCTGATGAAAATGCTGAGACAGATTCTGAAGAAGGTAAAACAGCTGAATAATGAAATTTCAATTGTGAACATTTTAGAAGGATAAAGCCACTTGGTTTTATCCTTTTTTTTTGAACTTACAGCCCCAAATGAATTCAACAAATAATCATCATCCCGCTTTATTGCTTCTTGCTGATGGAAAGGTCTTTTCTGGGTTCTCTCCTGGAAAACCACTTACTGCCACAGGCGAGATTTGTTTTAATACTGGTATGACTGGATATCAAGAAATATTTACTGATCCATCCTATTTTGGACAAATTGTAGTTACTACCCATGTTCATATTGGTAATTACGGCGTGAAATCTAGCGACCAGGAATCTAGTGCGATGAAAATCTCAGGATTGGTTTGCAAAGATTTCTCGGAATTCTACTCAAGAATGCCCGCAGATGGAAATATCAATAATTATTTTCAGAGTCAAGATATACCCGTCATAACTGGAATTGACACGCGAGAACTTGTAAGATATATTCGTGATAAGGGCGCAATGAACGCTATTATTTCATCTGAAATACTTGATGTGGAACAATTGAAGCAGAAACTTCAGGAAGTTCCTTCGATGGAAGGACTTGAACTTTCATCGAAAGTTAGCACTAATACGCCGTATACAATCGGCTCCGAAAATGCTGATTTCAGAGTGGCTCTTCTCGATCTTGGAGTTAAGAAATCAATTGCTACTTGTTTGGCAGATAGAGGCTGTTTTGTGAAAGTATTCAATGCCAGAGCAAGTTTTAGCGAGATGCAGGAATTTAATGCTCATGGTTATATGATTTCCAACGGTCCTGGTGATCCAGCTTCAATGGAATATGCTGTGGATACTGTAAAAGAAATACTTTTAGCAGGAGTTCCACTTTTTGGGATTTGTCTAGGGCACCAGATTTTTGCTAAAGCAATGGGAATAGGGACTTACAAAATGTTCAATGGACATCGAGGAATTAATCATCCTATAAAAAATCTGGAAACAGGACTTTGTGAAGTTACATCTCAGAATCACGGTTTTGCAATTAACGAAGAGGATGTAAATAATCATCAGGAGGTTCAAGCAACACATGTTCATTTAAATGATCATACTATTGCCGGCATCAGACTTAAGAATGGGAAAGCCTTTTCTGTTCAGTATCATCCAGAAGCATCTCCTGGTCCACATGATTCTCGATATTTATTCGATAATTTCATAAATCAGATGAAAGAGAATGCTATTCATGTTTCTATTTAAATAAATACTTAATACATATTACAATGAGTTCTATAGCACATATTCACGCAAGACAAATTCTAGATTCTAGAGGAAACCCAACCGTTGAGGTTGATGTTTATACAGAGGCCGGAGCAATGGGCAGAGCAGCAGTCCCATCTGGTGCTTCAACAGGATCGCATGAGGCTGTTGAACTCAGAGATGGCGATGATAAAAGATATATGGGTAAAGGCGTTGAGAAAGCCGTTAGAAATGTTAATGCGGCTCTCAGGGAAGAGCTAGTAGGGATGGAGGTTTCGGATCAACGTATGCTCGATATGACAATGATTGATCTTGATGGTTCTGATAACAAGGCGAACATTGGAGCAAATGCAATTCTTGGAGTTTCACTTGCAGCAGCCAAGGCAGCAGCCTCTGAAGTTGGAATGCCATTATACCGATATGTTGGAGGGGTAAATGCTGCATTACTTCCTGTTCCGATGATGAACATTCTTAATGGTGGTTCACACGCTGATAACAGTATCGACTTTCAAGAGTTTATGATTATGCCAGTTGGAGCTCGCTCATTTTCTGAAGGTTTAAGGATGGGAACTGAAGTTTTTCATCACTTGAAAGCAGTATTAAAGAAAAAGGGAATGTCCACTAACGTGGGAGATGAAGGCGGTTTCGCTCCTTCATTAAAGTCAAATGAAGAGGCTATCCTTACAGTAATTGAAGCTATTGAAAAGGCAGGTTACCGCCCAGGCGAAGATATGTTCATTGCAATGGATGCTGCAGCTTCTGAATTCTACAACAAAGAAGAAGGAGTTTACCACTTTAAAAAGTCCACTGGAGATAAATTGAAGCCTTCTGAAATGGTTGATTTTTGGGCTGACTGGTCAGCTAAATATCCAATTCTTTCTATTGAAGATGGTCTTGATGAAGATGATTGGGCAGGATGGAAACTTCTAACAGAAAAGATTGGTAATAAAGTTCAGCTCGTAGGAGATGACTTGTTTGTTACAAACGTGAATCGACTAGAAAGAGGAATTCAAGAAGGAATTGCAAATTCTATTCTAGTTAAAGTTAATCAGATTGGTACTCTAACTGAAACAATAAATGCTGTTCAGCTAGCAATGAATAATGGCTATACAGCGGTTATGAGTCACAGATCTGGAGAAACTGAAGATACTACCATTGCAGATTTGGCTGTAGCTTTAAGATGCGGTCAGATTAAAACCGGCTCAGCTTCAAGAAGTGACAGGGTGGCAAAGTATAATCAACTTCTCAGAATAGAAGAAATGCTTGGCGAAGCTGGAAGGTATGAAGGAACAGGTGTATTAAGAAAATAATGAAGTTATCAGTAATTGAGAAACTAACTCAAATTGCATTTGTAGGAATAATCTTGCTTTTATGCACAATGCCCTTTTTTGCATTAAGTAGTTATATCCAACCTCAATATGATGATTTCTCTGTTTGGGCAGTTCTAGATAAATTCAACTTTTTTGAAGCTCAGGTTTCTTGGTACACCAGTTGGACAGGCAGATATACTGCTCATGCATTGATGAGCATTTTTCATCCAATTGTTTATAGAAACGTAGAGATGATGGGGCTTGTAGCAGTTGTTATTCAAATTGCATTTCTTAGCTCAAGTTACTTCTTCTTAAGCAGGGTAATGCCAAAAGATACTTCAGTCCTTAAGAAAGCTATTTTGTTTTGCAGCTTCTTAGTTCTGTTTTATTGGCAGCTTCCATCTCCAGCAGAAGCCTTTTATTGGATTCCAGCTACTTTTTCCTATCAGCTAGGTTTAATGCTAAATATACTATTCTTTGCTATTTTTTGGACTGAAGATATTAATTCAAATCCAAAGTCTAAGATATTGCTTTCGATATTGGCAGCGCTCATTCCAGGAACTTGTGAAATAGCATTACTCATTTTTCTATCAATTTTATTCGCTACACTTTTTCTAAGGTTGATCAATAGAAAGAAAATTAGTAGGACTGAATTAATAATTTCAGCCTTGGCTTTGGGATTCTCCTTATTTTCTTTGTTCTCCCCGGGTAATACAAATCGTTCATCTGTAATGCATGAAATAACTGGAGCTCAGCCAGGTAATATTGTATTTACTATTAAAAGCGCATTGCTTATAATCAAGGGTCAGCTTCTTCCCCTTTTACTAAAGAGCCCTTTCTTAATCGTATCTATGGTTTTTCTATGGATAGTTTCAGGGCTTAATTTTAAAAATGAAACCAACATTAAACCAATTGCCATTTTAGGTTATTTGTTTGCTTGGCTCGGCTTGTATTTCATTTTGCACTTACCCTTTATCTATAAAGCAGGGATTTTATATATGCCTGGACGAGTTCTTAACCTAACACAATTCATTTTTATAGCCGGTTGGTTGGGTTTCCTTTCTATTTGCATCGCTTTTTTTAAGGTTAAGAGGGCTGAATCACCTTTCCTAGGCTTGAGCTTTTTTGGAATTACGGTTATGTACATCGGACTTCAACTTATCTTACCTAATAAAATCCAATCAGCTTTCAGGGATTGGATGTCGGGAAATGCGGCTGCTTATGAGCAAGCTATGGAAGAGCGATTCAACTTATTTGAAGCTTCAGAAAATAAAGACTTAGTTGTTGCACCAATTAAAAACATTCCCTACACAATCTTCATTGCAGACTTAACTAGTAATCCTGAGGAAGATAGAAATAGACTTGTTTCAAACTACTTTAAATTAAAGTCAGTTAGAGCAGATTCAAGTCTGCTTATTCCCTGACGGTTCGTTCGCAGAATCCCATTTCCCTAACTTCTCTTTAATAATGTAAACCGGCCTTTTTCTGGCTTCGTCATAAATTCTCCAAAGATATTCACCAATGATGCCTAGCATAAGCATGATCATTCCACCGATTACAAGGAGCAAAATAACAATAGGAGCGTAGCCCTTGAATGGAACTTCATTTACAAAGCGGGCATAAACTACCACCAGGGCATAAAGAAATCCTAGAAGTGCAACAGAAACCCCTGCCACCGACATAAATCTAATTGGCAGATAGGACGTATTTAGTGACCCATCTATAAAGTATTTTAGTTTTTTACCAAAACCCCATTGTGATTTGCCGATAGTTCTTTTCATTCTTTTATATGGAATAAATCGAACATTAAATCCCATCCAAAGTATATCTCCTTGGAAAAAGCGATTTCTTTCATCCAATTGCGCAAAAACATCAATTGCGGCTCTGTCTAGTAAAACGAAATCGAAGCCTCCTTTTGGCATTTTAGGATTAGCAATCTTCATGAATCTATAAAAAACAGATGAAGTTAGATTTGCAATGGCTGAATCTTCTCTGTCAATTCTATAACAAATAGCTATTTGTGCTGATTGTTTCCAAGAATCTATCATTTCGCTTATCAGACTAACAGGGTCTTGAAGATCAGCAGACATTATAACAGCTGCCTCACCAGAACAATGCCTCGAGCCAGCAATAATTGCAGGTACTTGTCCAAAATTTCTTGAAAAAGAGAGAGCCTTTATTTTAGGGTTTTCTTTAGCAACATGAGATATTTCATCCCAAGAGCCATCATCAGAGCCATCATTGATTAGAATAATTTCATAGTGCAAATCAGAATGCTCCGCACTCATAAGCTCTTCTAACCTATCGCAGGTTATTTTTATCGAGCCTTCATTCCTAAAAACAGGAAGTATAAACGAAAGTAGTTTCATTATTTCAAATGCAATGGTTTAGCAGGTGCACCCGCTACATGTGAATGATCGGGTAAGTTTTTATTTACAACAGAGCCAGCTCCAATGACACAATTCTTTCCGACTTTCACCTTTGGCAAAATTATAGATCCGGCTCCTACAAATGTGTTATCACCAACTTCACAACCTCCTAAAAGCATGCTGCCCGGAGATATTTCACAGAAATTTCCAACCCTGCAATCATGCGTTACCATGACTCTTAAATTCAATAAAGTGCCCTTCCCAATGGAATTGCAAGGTTCAATAATTACATCTTCCAATATCACAACTCCCTCACCTAGGTCAAGACCAAAATTAGAAATGCTAGTTTGGCTATCAACTATACTTCTAGGCTTTGCATTGAATCCAATTGCTTTCTCATACATAGACTTTCTCGTTGCAGGATTACCAAGCGCAATAACAAATTCGTCATTTCCTTTTGCTATTTCAGCACTCAGTGCTTCTTCAGTTTTCAAAACCTTAAAGTTTTGATGTATGAAAGAGTTGCTGCCATCGCTTACATCATCATAAAAAACACATAGCTGCAATACACCTAGTCTTTCTAGTGAAGGAATTAGCTGTTTGGCAAAACCACCTGCTCCAAATATGATCATAGGAAGGAAGTAATAATAGATGTAATCGTATTTACTTCCTCGTTGGATAAGTCAGGATACATAGGTAAACATAGAACTCTTTTTGCAATGTCTTCAGCTACAGAATTGTTCAAATTATTTTCAACATAATCCAAAGTATTCAACGAAGGGTAGAAGTATCTCCTCGGAGTAATACCTTCCGCCTGTAAGGCTTTAACAACCTTTAATAAATCTTCCTCTGTGCTAAAAACTACTGGAAAATAAGCATAGTTGTATGAGCTTGTTCCCTTGTGGATTTCAAGGTGTTGAAGATTTAAGCCAGCTAGATTTTCCTTATACAAATCACTAATGGATTTTCTCCTACTAATGATTAAATCAATTTTAGGTAAAACGCAAAGCCCCATCGCTGCTTGAAATTCAGAACTTTTTCCATTAACGCCAACACCAAAAAACTTCTCTGGTCCATTGTGCCCGAAGTTTCTCATATAACTGATTTTATGAGCCAGATCATCATCGTTGGTAACAATTCCACCTCCTTCTATAGTATGAAAGAGTTTAGTAGCGTGAAAGCTTAAAGTAGAAATATCACCATAGTTAAGAACCGACTTCCCATTATAATTTACACCAAAAGCATGTGCAGCATCGTAAATTACTTTCAAGCCCTTTGAGTGAGCTAATTCTGTAATTTCCTCGACAGGACAAGGGTTTCCATAAACATGGGTTGCCAAAATGCCAGTTGTCTTATCACTAATAACCGAGGAAATCGTATCAGCATTAATAGTCATGGTTCTTGGGTGAATATCGGCAAACACAGGTTTACAACCCTCCCAAACCAAACTGCTCGTAGTAGCAACGTATGAAAAAGGTGTTGTGATTACTTCATCTTTTAAACCCAAGGCTTTTATCGCAATCTGTAGAGCAATTGTGCCATTATTTACAAAGAAAAAGTGCTTAACCCCTAGATAATCTCTGAGTTTTGACTCTAGTTCAAGCACAAGCGGACCATGATTCGTGAGATGTCCTCGTTCCCAGATGCCCTCTAAATATTTTACATATTCCTCCAAATCAGGGAGAAACGACTTAGTTACGTTAATCATTAATTGTCGTTTTCTAGCTCGAAACAGCAGTTCAAATGTATGATTTTATCTCTTTTATGTGAAGTATCGCAATGTATCATTCTTGGCTTTGGAGATTTTGCAAAAAAATGACAAACAAAACCTTTAAATTTCTGCATGAACGCATATGAAATCGTATACTTGTGGACTGTTCTCAACTCAAATTATTTAGTAAAAATGTCATCTCAACTTAAAAAAACATTCGCCGAATCAAATTTACCCTATGCAGCCAAGGTTAAAGAGATGGTTGCAGAAAACAGTAACCTAAAATTGGGTGAGATTACGCTTGGACAGGTTTATTCTGGAATGAAAGGTATGGTTGGAATGATTACCGAAACCTCGAAACTTGATCCCGAAGAAGGAATTCGTTTTAGAGGATATAGTATTCCTGAATTAAGAGAATTACTTCCAAAAGCTCCAGGTGGTTCAGAGCCACTTCCTGAAGGTATTTTTTATCTTATGCTCACAGGAAGTTTACCTACCGTTCAGCAAGTGAATGATTTGAGTGCTGATTGGGAAGCTAGAGGAACTATTCCAGAACATGTGTTTAAAATGCTTGACGCATTGCCAACTTATACCCACCCAATGACTCAATTTAGTGCTGCTATTTTGGCATTGCGAACAGAGTCGGTATTTGCTCATGAATACGAAAAAGGAATTAGCAAGAAGGATTATTGGGATCCGATGTTTGAAGATTCAATGAATCTAATTGCACGTTTGCCACGAGTGGCTGCTTATATTTATAGGAGAACATATTACAATAATGAACAGATTGAGCCTCTTAAAGGGGCTGATTGGGCGGCGAATTTTGCTCATATGCTTGGTTATGATGGAGTGGAAATCTATGCTTTGATGAGACTTTATCTTACAATTCATGCCGATCATGAAGGTGGAAATGTTTCAGCACATGCGACTCACTTGGCGGGTTCAGCATTAAGCGATGCTTATTATTCTTTTTCCTCCGGAATTAATGGTCTTGCAGGTCCTCTGCACGGTTTAGCTAACCAAGAAGTAATCAGATGGATCCTTGATTTACAAAAAGATCTCGGTGGCGGATTACCAACTCAGGAGCAAATCGAACAGTATGTTCACAAAACATTATCTGAAGGAAAAGTAGTTCCCGGTTATGGTCATGCTGTTTTAAGGAAAACCGATCCTAGATTTCTAGCCCAAATGGAATTTGCTAAGAAATATATGCCTGATGATGATATTGTAAATATTGTTTGGAGAGTTTATGATGTGGTGCCAGGGATTCTAAGTAACATTAAGAAGATCAAAAATCCATGGCCGAATGTTGATGCGCATTCAGGGGCCCTTTTAATTCACTACGGTATTAAAGAGTATGATTTCTTCACCGTGCTTTTTGGCGTATCAAGATCTTTAGGAGTTCTATCACAACTTACTATTAGCCGAGCGATGGGCTTGCCAATTGAACGTCCGGGATCTATAACGAGCGATTGGATAAAAGAGAAGATTGCAGCAAATCAACAAGCTGTCTAAAAATCTACACTTTTTCTTTTTTAGGTTGAAAGCGATGTCTTAGATACGCAATAACCATAGGCATCACCGAAAGGAGAATGATTCCTAGTACCACCATTTCAAAGTGATCCTGGAAGAAAGGGAGATTGCCTAAGAAATAACCACTCAGCGACATAGAAGTAATCCAAAGAAATCCTCCCGCTATATCATAAGGAAGAAACTTTTTGCGATAATCCATCTTGCCAACTCCTGCAACAAAAGGGGTGAAAGTCCTAACAATCGGGACGAACCTTGCCATAATGATCGCTTTCGTACCGTATTTTTCAAAGAACTTATGAGTCTGATCTATGTATTCTTGTTTGACAAGGCTGCGGTTACCAATTTTAAGTCTTGTGGCTTTTTGTCCAGCAAACCTTCCAATAGTATAGTTTACATTATCTCCTAAAACTGCTGCTAAAAAAAGTAAACCTATAAGAATGTAAATGCTTAAATCAGAACCTGGACGAGCGCATATCGCTCCTGCGGCAAATAAAAGCGAATCACCCGGGAGAAATGGCATAACTACTAGTCCTGTTTCTACAAAAATGATTAAGAAAAGAATAGCATAAATTGTTGTACCATAATCAATTACCAATTGATCAAGATGGTCATTAATATGTAAGACAAAATCCAGAAGTGAAGTGAGGAATTCCATAGTGCCGGCAAAAGTAGCCTATTTATCGAGCATTTTTTGAAAGTGATTCTTTAATTGTTCAACAGCTCTAGCCCTATGACTCATCGAGTTTTTTTGCCTTGAACTGAGCTCAGCAAAGCTCTGATTAAATCCTTCAGGAATAAAAATCGGATCGTAACCAAACCCCCCTTCACCTTGAGGTTCAGTACTAATTATTCCTCTAACTTCACCTTCAAATAGCATTTCAACACCATCATGAATGAATGCAATAACAGTTATGAATCTGGCCGATCTATTCTCACTATTGTTGAGTCTGTTGAGAAGCTTCTTCATGTTTTCTTGAGCATTTCTTTGTGGACCTGCATAGTGGGCTGAATCTACTCCTGGTTCTCCATTTAATTCGAATACTTCTAATCCAGTATCATCTGCAAAACATGATCTTCCGCTCAGTTCATTTAACGTTCTGGCTTTTTGTAAAGCATTTCCTATTATGGTTCCACTAGTTTCTGGTAGCTCTTCGCTAAAGTCTATTTCCTTCAAGCTAAGAAGTTTAACTACATCGCCAAGAATAGCTTTAACTTCTTCTAGTTTGTGCTCGTTATTCGATGCAAATACAATTTCCATAAGGCTACTCTCTTATTTGAATGTTACTTAATCAATTTGATTCGGTAATATTTGGTTTTCAATTTCAGTCAGCTTCGTTCTTAACGACATAGTTTCAGTTATAAAAAACTTAATAGTGAATGAATCAAGTTTGGCATAAGCGAAATTTGAATTAAAAGTTGCTGTTCTTTAAACACTTGATTTTAAAAGTAGATAATGATACTAATGATTCTTCTTTCAAATATTAAGGATATTCACTTTTGATGTTTCATAAATGAGCATTGATTTCACAAATAAACACTTATACAGAATTACATTTGTTAAATGCCGAGCGTATTAAGTCCATTTGTTTTAATAGTAATCATTCTTGCTTACTTTTTTGTTCTTGTTGGAATTTCCATTTGGAAAGGTAGAAATGCAAATGAAGAATCTTATTTCCTTGGAAATAAGTCATCTCCGTGGTATTTGGTGGCGTTTGGTATGATTGGCGACTCCTTGTCAGGAGTCACTTTTGTTTCTGTGCCGGGTGAAGTTGGGGCAAAGAATTTCTTTTATCTGCAAATAGTATTGGGCTATATGGCTGGCTATTTTGTAATTGCTAAAGTTCTACTTCCTCTCTATTATAAACTCCAACTTACTTCAATTTATTCCTACCTAGGAAGTCGTTTCGGCACTTTGTCTCAGAGCACAGGCTCATTCTATTTTCTTCTCTCTAGGACAATTGGTGCAGCTTTCAGGCTGTTTATCTCTGCGGGAGTTTTGCATTTATTTGTTTTCGGACCATTAGGTGTTCCATATGCATTATCAGTAGCAATTATAATTTTTCTGATTCTCGTTTATACCGTAAAAGGTGGGATAAAGTCATTGGTTTGGACAGATACATTTCAATCATTGTTCTTGCTTTTAGGTGTTGTTTTAACTGCAACTTCCATTTTGAAAGGACTAGGTTGGTCGCTAACAGATGGCATTCGACATATCACTGAAAGTTCTTATGCTCAAGTTTTTGATTGGGTACCGCAGAACAAGACATTTTTCCCTAAGCAGTTCTTAAGTGGGATGTTTATAGCTATCGCTATGACTGGTCTAGACCAGAATATGATGCAAAAGAACCTGAGTGTTCATACCTTAAAAGATGCTCAGAAGAATGTGCTCTGGTTTAGTTTTATTGTATTGATTGTGAATGTGATATTTGTTTCACTTGGCGCTTTAATGTTTCTGTACGCTGATGCATTTAACATTGCAATACCTACTAAAACAGATGATTTACTTCCACTATTAGCCTTGGATTATTTGGGAATATTTGCCGCTATTGTATTTTTATTGGGAATTATAGCAGCAACTTTCTCAAGTGCCGATTCGGTTTTAACCACGCTTACTACCTCATTGTATTTTGATATTCTACATATTGATAGTAAAGAGAAAATTTCGAAAACTAGAAAAAAGGAACTCCGAAACATTATTCATGCAGCTTTCGCTCTCCTTCTTCTTGCTGTAATACTTATTTTCAGAGCTATAAATGACGATTCTGTAATTTCAGGGATTTTCACAGCAGCGGGTTATACTTATGGACCACTGCTTGGTTTATTTGCATTTGGAATTTACACAAAAAAGCAGGTAAATGATAAGCTCGTGCCACTTGTTTGTTTAATTGCTCCCTTGCTCAGTTTCCTGCTTTCTAAATATTCAGCTGTTTTGTTTAATGGCTACGCCATTGGATTTGAACTTCTGCTTATAAATGGATTGCTAACAATGCTTGGTTTGTGGTTAATCAGAAAGAGAACTTAGCTTAAGCCGCTTACAAGCTTTGGTTTCTAGCATTTACATTTTCTAAGGATTCAAATCACTTTTTGATTCTTATTTTCTTCTTTTAAAAAATTGAACCCAATCAAATTTGAGGAACTATTTAATAATTCTCTAGCAGGCATATCAGCAAAATATTCTTTAAGTGAAGAGTGCATTTAACGGTCCGTGGCATTTGCGAAGGTGGCGACATTCTTACACTATGCTCCTTTGGAACGCGGATTTCCAAATACAAACAAAACTCTCTTTTGGAAACTAAACCGCCACTTTTTCAAAGCTGCTATTACCAGTAGTGCTTCTTGTTTCATTGTTGATGTCGATCTTCATGTTTATTGAGTATTAGATTGACTTTAATTAACTACTAAAAATCTCTTTCCAATCTGGTGTGTTTTTGATAGCAATTGAAACTGATAAACTCCACTTGAAAAATCGCTGATATTAATCTCTGAATTTTTAAACTGTTCGCTCTTAACTACTCGTCCATACATGTCAATTATTCGGTAATGATAATTTGTTTGATGCTTATTTGATTTGAGAATGACATTTATTGCTTGATGTGCAGGATTCGGATAAAGTATTATGTTGTCAGCATTAATAATTTGTTCAGGTTCATTTATTCCTGTGATGATGCTAATACCGTCGTTTATATTTAGAAGATTTGTTGCTTTATAGTAAACTAAAATAGCACTTTCGTTTTGCGGTGTTGCATTTCCCCATAGTGTAACATTTGAAACAGGAATATTATTTCCAATAGGTGTTCCGTTCAAATCTGCTTTTTGTCTGCCAACACAAATCACTCCTTCATTGGTTTTGTAAACTCCAAACATCTCCGTGTTATCTCCGCCTGCTTGTGTGAGTGTGTCCCAAGCACCAACAATAAGCGAAGAATATTTAGGAGCATTAAACTGTGTATCATACACTCTCACAAAACTATTCCACGAGCTAAGTCCACCGTTGTTTGGTTTAACCATTTTCTGATAAGCGTTTGCAGTGGTGATTGTTCTTCTCCCAACCGCTAACACACATACATCGCCATTACTAGAAACCTTTAAATTATTTTTCGTCATCCTGGTTGTGTTGACATTTGGCCAACCTGTGTTTGGGTTAGGCCATCCGTCTAAGTTCGGGTCGGTAAGTGGAGTTCCAAGCGAACCTGTGCCTTCTGCAAGTTCAGCCATATAAGTTGAATTGGTTAGCACACCATTATTCAATTGCAATTTTCCTAACCAGGAAATATGATTATCGCCTTGCGTTCCTGTAAAATTATTTTGAAAACCGGAAGAACTTCCGTTTGTGTTGATGGTATTTCCTTCCCAAAAATTTTCAACATTATTTCCATGACATCTTGCCCCGACAACTAATTTATTGTTGGTGTAATCAATTGCAAGTGCATCTATATATTGGTCGGGAGAAGAATTTACGGTGTCGCCCAGCGGAGTAATTTCATGATACAATCTGCTCCACCATTTTAAATTTCCTGTCGAATCCATAGCAATGACCGCTGGTTCAAAATCGGGAAGTCCGCCAGCTGGCAATACACTATTAAAATTCATCCCGATAAATACATCATTATTTCTTCTGTCGATCGTAATTGAAGAACCACCATAAACCGGAATTGCCGAAGCTGAATATCCTGTATAACCTGGACTAACAGCAGTTGGGTTCAATGGGTCGCAAGGTGAGTTAAATAAAATATCAAGTGGCCATTTTCCTTTTTTTGTTCCACCGTTTTCATCTGATTGAGTAAGGTTGTAATCGTTAGCAGTCCAGGAACGCAAATCACATCGTCCCCAAATTTTCAAAACGATTCCGCTGTAACTTATTGAATCAATACTTCCTGATGGATTTTCCGAAGCAGGTGTTCCTTTCCATTCTGTTCCGTTAGTGAGCCAATGTGTCCTCCAATTTTCTACAACAGTTCTTTGACCGTTTGGATTTAAACAATACACAGCACTCCAATCATAACCATACGCCTCACCACCAATGTAATAAACTTTTCCAGCGTTGGTAACATCCCAGGGATGTGTCTCCTTTGCAATTGATTTTGCCCACACTGCATTCACCCAAGAAAGCGAAGTAGGGATTCCATTAATAAAGTTGTTATTCAATTTTGCAATGATGTAGCCGCCATTATTTGCGTCATTATCTGATGTATTACAACTGATAAACAAATCTTCTGTCGGTGAATAGGGCTGCGAATTTGTTTTGATGAAACGAATATCTTCAACTGCTCCCTGTGGAAAATGCACAACATGCAAAATGGTTTGCAAATCGTTTGAAAGGTGTAAAATAAATCCGTAGCGATTAGTTCCAAGTGAATTTGGAATGGTTGCCGTGTAGGTAAGTTGCGTTTGCTGCGCCTCACCAACCCAACTTAAATTCTCTGCGTAACCAACTACCAAAAAACTCCCGTCAGTAATTTGCATTACATCATAAAATGTTTCTTTACCTGCACCTCCTGCATAAGTAACAAGGTTAGTTTGGCAAAAAGAAGATAGAGAAAACAGAGTTGCGATAAATATTAAAATGAATTGTTTCACGTATATGATTGTTAAATTTTAGCGCTGTTTTTCATGGTATGTATGGTTTCCTGAGCATTATTGGTAACTTATGAGTTGGTGTAATAATATGAATATTATTTAGGGTTGATAAGTAAAAAATACAGAATGAGCCAAATTGCATACTAGGTGAATAGAAAGTTTATAAAAATCCATTCACCTTTAAAATTAGATTAGCTAACGATTGGTTTAAATTGAATAGTAGGCTTGCTAATGGAATTAAATATACCTTTTTTAAACTCCATTCTAAAGAGTATAAATGGTATAAGTATTTGGAAATCAAAGCTTAAAATCAATCCCATCTTGAAAATGGAAGTTTGTATTCAACTATATGTTTTCAGGTAAGTTTAAATTAGAATTGAGTAATCAAATCTACTTCCTATATACTTTTCCATTGCTTCCAACTAGGTAGTAATAGAGATTTTCCGCAATTGCCACATTGTATAAATCAAACCCACTTATATTATTGTATTTGGGGTATTTGAAGACCGGAATATTAGGAAAAATTAACCCTGTGTCTTCTATTTTCTCATGTTTGGAATTTATCTTAAATACCCCATAAAGATTGCCTTTTTGATAGACACTGAATTTGTCTTCTATCTGCATTGTATTCAAAAAATTCAGCCCGTTTTCCCAAATGAAATCATATTCAAATGGCATAACGGTTTTATTCTCTAAGTCAATCACACCAAATTTTCCATTCAGTTGTGCAGAAAGAATACCTTCATTCTGGAGTTTCAAAGATTCGCTGCTGGTTTTTGAATAGGAGTAGGGCTGTCTAAAATCAAAGCTTTCTTGTCCTGTTTTTTCATCTTTCTCAATATAGATGTTAAGCAGGTTAGGTTGTAGATTTTCATACATCATGGGTATGATTTCTTTGCCTTTTTCATCAAAAATTCCAAAGAGATACTTTCCAGTTTTCTCGTTTTTGTTTCCTGCCAAATAGATAAATGTGTGATTGGAGGAAAAAATTCCAAATTGATTTTTTATATATCTAAGAGAGTCATATTTCAACTCACTTCTTAGTGAGTCTGAAAAGATCAAACCGTATTTTCCTTCTTTAGAAACAATTAAAGGTTGCTTTTGTGATTTTGAATAAGCGTCTGCAAAACTCACTGCTTCCCCCTCATTCAATTTTATAGTGTCTTTTCCGTATGCGGTGAAGCCCTTATTGAGTTTATAGAAATAAACAATCGGCTTTGGCTTTTCTCTTTGAGTTAAGAACTCTTGGTTATCGTTTGTCACAACCCTTGGTTCATTCATAATTTCTGGCGCTTCTACAACATAATCGCCAGATGCTCCTTCATACATGCCTTCTTCAACTATGTTGTTATCTCTAAATGACTCATTCATTTTGCTCGCAGGCTTAATGATAAACTGTTTTAGTTCATTATCGAAGAGTATAGCATCTCTATGGTAGGAGTATTCTTTATCGGTGTATAAACATACAAAGTAGTTTTCACTGCTATTTTCTCTATCAAGTTCAAAATCTGTAACATGATCTAAAAGGGGAGGCATCATCTCTTGGTTGACTTTGTCAAATAAGAGAACACTCACAGATTTATCGAAATGTTCTGCAAAAATGGTGATGTAATTATTGGCTTCTGCATCAAAATTTTCGTAGCCAAGAAACCTGAATTTCATAACATTTTCCGTCAACAGTTTTTCGCCTTTCAGAGTGTAAAAGTTGCTGTTCTTACTTACATAAGATTCCTGCGAACCAATAATAATACCTTGGTCAGAATACGTGAAATGATTATGATTACTGTTTTCAATAATCACCTTTGTGCCTTGCAAAAGACCCGAAGTAGTAATTATTTTCTCTTTTAATTCAATTCGGCCATCGTAATAGCGAATAGTGTCATCAACCTTAAACGTATTTGAATATTTGAAATATCCATTTCCGATAGGCTGTATCAAGTCGTATTCAGCATTAAGTTTTAGCTTGCCATCTATGTTAGCGAGGCCAAACAAATTGCCATCACGAAAAGGTATTAAAGCATCTTTTTGAGCGAGCCCCATAAGTGATTTTAAAAATATGGCTAGAATAAGATACCTATACATTATCTTTAAGTTCAAAATCATTTAAGATTTGATTTTCAAACGCAAAGTTAAATAGGCTTTTGATTTGTAGCTACTGGAAATTGTCTACAACTAGAGAATATTTTTAATTAAGCATGAGTGAGAAGCCTATTTTTTTAGCTTATCTCCAAATACTTTTCTAAATTTTTCAACCTTCGGTTGGATGACCATACGGCAATAACCTTGTTCACCATTCTGATTGTAGTAATTCTGGTGATAGTCTTCAGCAACATAAAACTTTTCATCAAAGGGAAGTATTTCAGTTATGATTGGATCATCAAATACTCCTGCTTTATTTAATTCTGATTTATACTTCTCAGCGGTTTCTTTTTGGGCTTCTGTAATATAATAGATTCCAGAGCGGTATTGAGTTCCAACATCAGCACCCTGTCGGTTTAATGTTGTTGGATCATGAGTTTTCCAGAAAACCTCCAGAAGTTCATCAAAGCTGAGCACAGATGGATCATAAATGATTCTTGCCGCTTCCGCATGCCCAGTGAGCCCTGTACATACTTCTTTATAACTTGGATTTTTAACTTGACCAGCTGTGTAGCCAGAAGTAACAGAAATTACTCCCTCTAATTGTTGAAATATTGCTTCAATACACCAAAAGCATCCTGCAGCAAGATAGGCGGTATCTGCTTGTTGTCCTGTTTTAATTTCCATGTCGTTTGATAAATTGTAATTGTTTTCTGTTGAATTGCAGGATTGGAAACCAACAATCATCATGAAAAAAAAGGTAAGCGATTTTTGTTTTAATTGATTCATAATATTCATTCAATAATTAAACAGTTAAATGCTGAAATAGTTATCAATGAAGACGAGAATGTAAAAATTTGCTTACTCAAAGGTTGTAAATCAGGATACAGTTTCTTTTGTATACTTCTTTATAGGGGACTTTAAACCATGAATTATGAGTCGAATTAGCAATTCTGTGTCTTGTTCTATTCTTTTATAATTTGGCTCATGGTCCATACTTTTTCTGTTATGCATGATTTCGTCATGCTTAATAGCATCTGACGAAGAAATGATTAACTCAGCAACTGTTGACGCCATTTTTGCACTTAGTTGCTCGTCAATTCTTTTCAATTCTCGAGCAATAAAAACAACCTCTCGCTGAAGTAATGAAGAGTATAATTCATGAAAACCAGGCTGAATTTGTTTCAAACTTTCTGCATCTAATTGATGTAAGCCAAGTACTTTGCGATAGTATACAAGTCTCTTCTTCATATAAACCTGAATTTTCTCTTCTGGTAAATCCTGGTTTTCAAATTCAGCTTGTAGGTCATCCACAATTTTTTCAGCTTCTTTAACTACTACAGCCGTAAAGATCTCCTCTTTATTTTTGAAGTAATAGTACAATGATGATTTATTGAGGCCTAATTTCTTCCCGATGTCATCAAGTGTTGTTTTTTCGTAACCAAACTGGGTAAAGCATACTTTTGCCGCATCCAGAATTCTCATTCTCTTCTCCGTTGCTTTCATACATTAACAATTCTCAAAACTAATTACAATTAACTCTGGAAAACGGTTTTGTGGATTCTTGTATTGTGCTTTATTATTGAATAAATAAGTGTAAAATCGAAAGCGACTGTTTTTCAGAGAGATAATTATTGCTTTCCTGTTGCCATCCTCCAGATTCTTATCTCCAGGATTTGAGACTGCCTCCTAGGAAGTGTAATTTAAGACCAACATATTATTTAAGCTACTAAGGAAAGACACGTTATTCTTGGATAAAAGCAATTTCTTGAAGCGGACAAATGCAGCGAATTGTTAATAAACGAATAAGATGAAATGAATAAACTATTTCAGCATTATCTCATTGAATTTTTGCTTGATAACGTTTAGTAACTCTTCATTCATTAAGCCATTTCCGGCCATTAACTCCTTACCGAAAAGCCAATTTTCTTCACCAGAGAAATCACTCACCTCACCTCCAGCTTGTTTAACAATAAAACCTCCTGCTGCTACATCCCAAGGACTAAGACCGTACTCATAAAAAGCTTCAAATCTGCCACAGGCAACATAGGCTAAATCAATTGCAGCTGATCCAAGCCTTCTTACACCATGAGAGTTTTGTAAAAGGTGAATAAAAAGCTTCATCCAAGCTTCTAAACGGCCTTCATCACGATAAGGAAATCCAGTAACTATAAGTGAATCGGAAAGTTTTGGTCTTTTTGATACACTTATTTGTTTGTCATTCAGATATGCTGGGCCCCCTTCAATACTGTGAAAACATTCATCGTTTGTAACCTCAAGTATCAAACCGAGAATTATTCTTTTCTCGTACATTAAAGCAATACTGATACTAAATAAAGGTAAGCCATGAATAAAATTGGTTGTCCCATCAATAGGGTCAATAATCCAGATAAATTCTTTTTCTTCTTGTGATACAGTGTTCTCTTCAGTAATAAAGCCACAGTCAGGTATGAGAGCGCTTAACTCACTCACTAGTAGTGTTTCAGCTGCTTTATCAACATAAGTAACAAAATCATTTCGGCCTTTTTCCTCAACGTTTTGAGAGCTGATTCGATTTTGTTCGTGCTTTATAAATTTTCCAACTTCTCTGCTTATTCTAATTACTTCTTGTTGGATAGAATTAAGATCAAGCTGCATTTTTGATAGTGTTTTTTGAGGCTTCATTCCTTGTATACCAGATACCAACGATTCCTGCAATTACTAAAGCAGAGGAGATAAGTTGGGCTTGTGTAACCTCTCCTCCAAAAATATGATACTTTGTATTTACCCGAATAGATTCAATGAGGAATCTTTCTATTCCGTTCATTACAAGGTAAATGCTGAATAGTAAGCCTGGCGTTTTGATTTTCTTTCTAATCGACCACAGAATGGCAAAAAGAATAACAGACATAACTGTTTCATAGAAAGAAGTTGGATAAACTGCTTGAGGCAATTCGTGACACCATTTTCCTACACATCCAGGAATAGGGATTCCTTCATTATTCACATTGTGAGGAAATTTAAATGACCACATCCAATCGGGCAAAAAGCTCATCCAATCGGGTTTTGGCTTTGCATTAACGATGCCCCAATCTCCATCGCCCGACATTTGGCAGCCTATTCTGCCTATTCCGTATGAAAGCATCAAGGAAGGAGCTGTTGCATCTGTAAGATGAATAGCTGGAAGCCCATTTTTCTTTCCGTATCTTATAATAAGAAAGGCCGCTACGATTAGTCCGCCATAAAAAGTTAATCCAGAAAATGAAAGCAAAGCACCAATAGGATCAGCCATGAATTCTGAAGGGTTTTCCAGATTATGAAAAATCTTTGCTCCAACTAGTCCGCCAACAACTCCCATGAGGATAATATTTCCGACATGGTCGTCTGCATTCAAAGTCACTTTTCTAATGCCTGCTTTTTCTTTTTTCTGTTTTTCGCTTTCCCTATATCTCAAATAAATGAATAATGCGGCTATGAATAATCCTCCAAGAAAATTCCCTTTAAAAGAAAGCAAAGCAGATTGTGGATCATCAACAAATTCTGAATAGTTTAAAATCATAAAAATGATTTTAAAACCAACGATAAAACCAATGATTCCGTTTTGAATATAATCACTTAAAGAGGCAGCTTTTCCAACTTCAACTTCCTTGATGGTGGGTTTAAGGATTCCTTCCTTTTGCTTTCTTTTGAGTTCTTTTCCAATTAGCCAGGCAGCGACTATAAATGCAATCGCCACAAAAAAACCGAAAGTCTGTATTGGTAAAGCAATGTTAATCCCATATGATTTAAGGAATTCGCTTATTGTTGGATACATAAATCTTGATTGGAAATTATAGGTTCATTAATTGTAACATCTGAACAAGAACAAATCCCATCAGAATCAATTGCTGTGATAGCAACCTCACACACCATATTCACCTTATCTGCTTGATAAGCCCGCTTTATCTTTACATAGTTATCAGTAAATCCATACATAAATTCACCATTTTGTTCAGCCTCCCAAAGTACTTTTGCTGTTTTTCCAATCTGAGACTGATAAAACGCTCTCTTTTTTTTCTCAGAAAGGGAGTGAAGTTGTTTGCTTCTTTTGGCTCTTAATGCCGAAGGAACAACTTCGCTCAATTCAATGGCATGCGTATTTGCTCTTTCAGAATAAGTGAATACATGTAAATAAGAAACGTCCAAGTCATTTATGAAATTGAACGAATCAAGGAATTCTTCGTCTGTTTCACCAGGAAATCCAACAATAACATCAACTCCAATGCAGCAATCAGGCATCAGTGTTTTGATTGTTTTTATCCTGCTTTTATAGAGTTCGCGCTGATACCTTCTGCGCATTCGTCTTAAAGTGAGATCACTGCCTGATTGCAGAGGAATATGAAAATGGGGTACAAACCTTTTCGATTCTGAAACATACTTTATTATCTCGTCCGTCAGAAGATTTGGCTCGATTGACGAAATTCTGATTCTATCGACCAGAATTTCAGCATCAAGCCTTTTAATTAATTCTTCAAATGACTCACCATTGTATCTTCCAAAATCTCCGGTATTAACTCCCGTTAAAACGATTTCTCTAATATCCTCTCCACTAATGAGAGCTTTTGCCTCATTAAGAGTTTCTTCAATCGTGGCACTTCGACTTCCACCGCGAGCTAAAGGAATTGTGCAGAATGAGCAAGAGTAATCACATCCATCTTGAATCTTAAAAAAGACTCTCGTCCTATCTCCAGAGCTATAGGATGGAATAAAATGCTTCACATCTTCAATTTCGCAAGCATGAATTTCAGCTTTTAGCGACTTTGTCTTGTCCTCAATAAACTGAACCACATTAAATTTTTCATTAGCACCCAGAACAAGATCTACCCCTGGAATTTCTGAAATCTCTCCAGGTTTAAGCTGGGCATAACATCCAATAATAACAACATAAGCATGAGGAGAAATGCGCATAGCTCGATTAACGAGGCTCCTACATTTCTTATCAGCATTTTCAGTTACAGAGCAAGTGTTTATTACAAATACATCAGGGTGATCTTCAAATTCTACCCGTTCATACTTAGCTTCTGAAAAACTTCTCGCAATGGTCGAAGTTTCTGAGAAATTCAGCTTGCATCCAAGGGTATAAAAGGCTACTCGACGATTGATTTTCATGATTTCGGGCGCAATTTACCATAATTTTGAGCGCCAATAACCAACAGGCCTCGAATTATTAAGCGTCTTTCCTGGATTTTAACAAATTTAAATAGCTGATATTCAGTAATTAATCATGTTTTATTGCATCAAATAATAGGCAGATATTGTAAGAGTTGATTTTTCCCCTACATTTGCAATCCCAAATTAAAAAATGGCCCGTTCGTCTAGGGGTTAGGACACAAGATTTTCATTCTTGGAACAGGGGTTCGAGTCCCCTACGGGCTACATTTAAAAGAAAATAACATGGCAAATCATGCTTCCTCTATTAAACGTATTCGCGCAAATGACGCAAAACGTCTACGCAATCGTTACTTTCACAAAACCACTCGTAACGCTGTAAAATTATTACGCGCTACGTCTGATAAGAAAGAAGCTTCTAAACAATTAATTGAAGTTACTTCAATGCTAGATAAATTAGCAAAGCGTAACATCATTCATAAAAATAAAGCTGGTAATGTTGTTGGGAAACTTACAAAGTTTGTTAACGCACTAAGCTAATAAGGCATTTCAATGAATTTTAGCCTCTACAGAAATGTAGGGGCTTTTTTTGTGATTTGAACAAGCGACTTTTTTAAGTGTTCTATGTTTTTAGAATGTAATGAAACAAGTAGCTCTTCCAATTATTCTCAGTACTGCATATCTACTGATCTATTTAGTCCTGGCATTAAATCATCAGGTCAATTGGGTCGCCTTACTTTTTGGGTTTTCTCCAATAGTAGTTATTTTTTTAGTGATTAGGGTTTTAAAGGATGGGCAGTATCCTTCAGAAGCAAAGACTTTCGACGAAAGTTTTTATGAAAACTATTGAATATCCGTTTTTGGTATCAATTGAAAATAACTTTCATCTCAACCCTTCGATTCTTCTTTCTTCCAACAGATGAAGTATTATCAGCAACAGGTTTGTTTTGCCCAAACCACTCTACTTCCAAACGGCCTGCTGTAACTCCTCCTGAAACAATATATAGCGCTACAGCTTTGGCTCTATTACGGCTAAGTTGCATGTTTTTGGAAGCATTTCCCGTGTTATCAGTATGACCTGAAATCTTTAATCCCCAATCGTCTTTCCTTTTAAGCAGATTAATTAATTCGTCTAGCGCTTCATAAGACGAGGCAGTAATCACGGCTTTGCCTGTTTCAAATTCCAAGTTTTCGAAGGCTGTTTTTAGGACATCCTGTTCACTCTCGGAAATCTCCGGACATCCTTGATTTTCTTTTGTTCCGGGAGTCTCAGGGCATTTGTCTGTTTTGTCCGGAATTCCATCCCCATCACGGTCTTCAGAAGGACAGCCCATATTGCTTTTTTCGCCGAACAGTTCAGGACAACGGTCGTTTTGGTCAGAAAGGCCATCTCCATCAGTATCGGGGCAACCTTTGAATTCTTTTAGGCCAGCAGTTTGTGGACATTCATCAGAATTGTCAGGAATTCCATCTTCGTCTGTATCAGGGCAACCCGAATATATTTCTAGACCGAACAAGTCAGGACATAAATCTTCCTTATCTGGAATAGAGTCACCATCGCGATCAGGACAACCTTTTAGCCACTTTAATCCAGCAATATCAGGGCAATCATCATTCTTATCTATTATTCCATCGTTATCAGAATCTGGGCAACCCGAATTCTCAATACTTCCTTTAAGCTCAGGACACAGATCATCTTTATCCTTAATTCCATCTCCATCTTTATCAGGACAACCTCTCAAACCAACTAGGCCAAACTCTAAAGGGCATTCATCGAACTTATCAGCAATTCCATCCGAATCAGTGTCGGGGCAACCCATCAAAGCTATCGGACCAGGGTCAGAAGGACATTCGTCTCTGTTATTTGGAACACCGTCTTTGTCTTTGTCGCAAAAATCAGGTCTTCCCTCATCGTAGCTTGTAACTAGCGTTATTCCTGCTCGTACTGTTGTTCCTCTGGATTTATATGAACCAAACAATGCAGGTACATTATCAGCAAGTATACTAAATTGAGTTAGACCTAAATTCAACGTGAACCCTGCACCTAAGTTAGAAACAGTATTGTTATGCAAAGCCCATTGAACAGTAAATTCAAGAATGTCGTTGAAGTTCTTTGTATAGGCTAAAGCCGCAGAAGAGTAAACACTACCTCTGAATGTATTTCCAAGATAAGTTAAGCGGAAAGTATTATTTCCAGAAAGCTCATAGCTTCCGCTAAGGTATATTCTTGACGGCAGTCTCGTTGTATAACTATTACTACTTTCATTAATGTTGAATATGTTACCTAGAGAATCAAGATATTTCTCAACGCCTGATTGAATACTATCAACAGAATTGCTTAGAAACTGATTTAATGAAATACCTGAAAATGAAAACTCATTTACTCGGTTTTGATAGTTTACAGGTCTAAAATTCCATCTTATTCTTCCAATATCGAGAATGCTTCCTGAAAATTGAATCCTATCATTTAAGAAATAAGTTGCCCCTAAGTCTATTGAATACCCTCGATTTGGACGTTGAAATAGGTATGACCAAGATCTTACTGAATCAGTGCTAAACTCATCAATTCCTGAGGTGTTTATTAGAATATCAGACTGTCCGCTTAAGTCAAATGTAACAGGGTCGGTGAGGAGTGTTATGTTACTTCTTTGAACATCAAGGTTTTCCATACCATACAAATACCCTAGATTAACTCCAGCCCTGAATTTGCAGTTGAAATCTCTTGATAGGTTAATAGCATATTTCCTATAATGGCTTGATTGAACAAATAGTTTTCCCAAGTTCTGAGTAATACCAGCATAAGGAGCATTTCCATTTATGGCAATATTCATGAGGTCTTTTCCAAAACGAATCCTGAAGTCTGCAACCTCAGTAACTCTTGCCCCTACATACCATCGACCTTCTCTCCAACCAATACTAACAAGATCAGTGGTCGCACCAGCATAAATGAAATTATCTTGTTTAAGTGAAGCTAAATAGTCATTGAAGTTTAAAAATATTGAATCAGTTCCAATTTTTTGTTGTACTAAATCCCTGTAAGTAAATGAGTTATTTGAAAAGCCAGTAAATGAATTCGCAATTACAGGTAAGCCGATGTAAAAGTCGGCTTGTGGCATTATAGACGGGTTTACAACTAATTGGTGAGGAGATAAGGACTGAGAATGTAATAGAAAATCTGATTGAGACTTTAACTCAAACTGACATAACATCAGGATAGCCAGCAAAACTTGAATATGCCGTTTAATCATTAAAAGCTAGTCCTAAGTTTAATTCTGGCACCAATTCGAATTGTCAAGATATTATCTTTTAGCACCCTAATATCCAGTGTTGCTAAATCACTTGTTGTTAATCTTGTATTCACAATGATTCTATTGCAATTGTTATTCTTAAGAAATTGCCATTTAGAACCGGGCATTACAGCATCTGTAATTTGACGTACTGAGTTTGCTGCTTCGCCATTTGAATTTATTTCAGGCGATTCCATCACAACTAAATTTCCTGCAGGGTATAATGAGTCAACAATAACAGGATTACTGAAAGGGACATTTTCATTTTGCCTTGCAAAATAAATCTGTAATAATCCGCTCAAAGGGAAACCATTGTCAATATTTAAGCGAAGTAAAATTTCTTCGATATCGCTGTTTACAGCATCAAAATTAAACTCTATAGTATCTCTGATTAGTAAATCAAGAGTAAGCCCGTTTAAAGGTAAAATCAATTTTTGGTAAAACCTTAATCTAGAGGTATCAGATAAAAATGAATAGTCTGATGCAGTTGAATTGAAGGAATAATTTTCTTGCCTCAACATATATCTGGGAAGTAGATTAATTACATCTGAAACATTACTATTTGATGCATTAAATTGATAATCAACTTGCGTAGCAGATGAAGTGTTTTGACCACTAATATTTTGAGGAAAGGAATATGCTGAAATATCAATGTCTGGAATGTTCGAATTCATTCTGAATCCTTTAATCCAATCAAGATTATAATTTATTGGAATGCCTGTTGAGTTTTGAACACTAACAGTAGTTTCAGCATTTTCAAACAAAAGATTCTGCGCATTGATTGTATTACCGAAAATCCTGATTTGTAATGTGTCATTCGTTATTAATGGCATTTGGAAGTTGCCAAAAAAGCCACTTATTTTCCTGAATTCAGTATTATTTAAAGAGAGGTTGGTACTAAGTTGATTGCTTGATGGTATAGCTGCTGGCCCTGTCCTCTCAGTAGTTATTTTCACTTTTACAAGGATGTTATCAATTCCGTTTAATACAAGAAAAGCATTGCTTAAATTTCTGCTCACAGTGAGGGCTTCAGAATTATTTCCTGTTGATGCATATGTAAACGTTTGTGTAAACGGCTCATTTAAAATGAATAGTTGAGGAATATCTATTCTAATGGAAGTATTGTGAGGAATGAATGAGTTAATTAGGTAATCTAATTGCCCTGTTTTAAAAAATACGGTGTCAAGTATTGATGCACCACCAAATTGTGAATTAAGTGGAAAGTTAACAGTATATGAAGTGGAATCAGTAATCGTGTATCCTAAATTTTGATTGTTCTCAAAATTCATAAGTGTTTGAGACGATAAACTAATATCCTGATTTTGATTTGTCTGTGGAATTGAAATTAAATTCGCGGCTCTATCACTGTAATTATCGCTATCATAAATTATCCGAACCAGGCCGCTAAGATCAGCGTCAATGGTAGTAGGCGATTGATCTTGAATTAGAATGTCATTTACTGTTAAGGTCGAGTTTACTAAGGGGAAAGCTAAATCTGGACTCCATTCAGAATCACTTAGCTTGCTGAAATCATCGCGCAAGCAACTTTGAAAAAAGAATAATACTGTTAGGCTAAAGAATCTTACTAATATTTTCAAAATCGTCTTAGATTGTTCAAATATACTTGAAAAATCCAAGGGTTTTCCAGCCAAATAAATGAGTTTTAACTAATCAGGAAGAAGTTTAAACGATTTCCGATGTAAGTCGCATGGGCCATATTCTCTAATGGCATCTCGATGAGCTATTGTACCATAACCTTTATTCTTATCCCACATGTAATGTGGAAACTCTGATGCATATTTACTCATTATTGCATCTCTTTCGGTCTTGGCAATCACTGAAGCTGCGGCAATAGAAAGATAAATCCCGTCGCCCCCAATAATTGTTTCATGATGAACATTCTCAAATTTTAAAAATCTATTTCCGTCAATCAAGAGCAGTTCGGGTCTTATTTGTAATGAACTGATGGCTCTATGCATAGCTAGAAAGCTCGCTTGAAGGATATTGATTTCATCTATTTCGCTTACCGAAGAAATTCCAATTCCTATAGCTAGCGCTTCACGATCAATAAGTTGTCGTAATTCTAATCTATGCTTCTCGCTTAATTTCTTTGAATCGTTTAGGATACCATTTTTGAATTTCTTAGGAAGGATTACTGCAGCTGCAACGACTGGACCTGCCAAGCAGCCTCTTCCAGCTTCATCAACTCCTGCTTCAATTAATATCTTTTGGTGGAAAGCTTTTAACACTGTTTTATTCATTTTCCAAAATAATGGAATATCCGGTATTCAAAACAAGCAATGTCTTTGTATTTTAGGTGCATAATCTTACTCATGAAAAACGTCTACCTGATTATTTGCCTAACTCTTCTTTGCAGAGTTTCATTTTCGCAATGCGAAGGATGTGTTATTGATCCAACCTGCACTGCAAGTCCAGCGGCGCCTGCTCTTTGTCCAGAAATCTTGCCAAATGCTCTTCAAGGTGAGCCATACGAGATTGATCTCACCTTTTTTATGCCTAATCAATTTACTGATGGTGGAACCGGAGCAACAGTTACTCTTTCGCAAATAACTATTACTTCTGTTTCAGGACTGCCAAATGGAATAAGTTGGACAACCAACGAAGCAGATAATATTTATGATATAACGTCAGATCCAGCCACCCAACGAGGTTGTGTTAAAATGTGTGGAACTCCACAAGCTATTGGTTCATATACAATTTCGGTCAATGTAATTGCATCGGTTACAGCCCCAATTTCTACAGATGTTCCTCAGTCATTTACACTGCCTTTATTAGTTGTGCCTGGCGGCGGAGGTAACTCAGGTTTTTCTTTTTCGCCTTCCTCGGGCTGTGATTCAATTGCTGTTGGGTTTGAAGCACTCATTAGCAGCGAAACTCAACCTGTAACTTATCTTTGGGATTTTGGCAATGGAAATATGTCCACTGAGCCTTTGCCAGAAACTCAACTGTATCTTTTGCCCGATACATATTACGTAAATCTTCAAACAGATTTACTTGAATATGTTCTCACTAATGTGAACTTTAACGCCACTGGATCTAATTGGTGCGGTGATATTGAAGAGCCCTCAATTCCTTTTATTGGAACATGTACTGGAAGCCCTGACATTTATTTTATTTACACGGTAGGTTCAGCAACTCAGCAAAGTTCCACGGTTGATAATAGCACGAGCTTCTCGGTTTCTAACCTTGAATATGTTATTAATCAACCCTCCTTTAGCCTAGCATTTTTTGACGAAGATTTGATAACTGCTGATGATAATCTTGGGTCAACAGTAATTCAAGTCAATGATATCGGGACTTTCAACTTCAATACAAATCAGGGTTTTGGCAGCTATACCATAAGCACAAGAGTGAGCTTAAGCTTTAATAATGAAGATACTGTTATTGTTTTTCCTTCTCCACAAACTCCTGAGATTATGTTAACTGATTCTTTGGTTTGTGAAGGTGACTCAATAACTCTTACTACCGGATTTGCTGATTTTTACCAATGGAATTCTTCAGGTGGCGTTGCCATCTTTGGTGCTAATGACTCTACTTATACAATTTATGATACAGGTGTTTTTTCTGTAGAAGTGAGAAATAGCCAAGGCTGCATAGCATTTTCAGATTCAGTTTCAACAGTTGTAGCTTCATTGCCCGATGCTCCAAGTATTTTCTTTAATCCAATTAGCGAACAACTAATCTGTAACCCTGGAAGTAATTTTACTTGGTCTTGGTATGTCAATGGAAATGAAATTCCTGGAACTGAAAATCAAGGCTCACTATCTCCGGAAACTATTGGAGATTATACAGTTACAGTTGAAAATGCTTCAGGATGTTCTGTTGAATCAGCAGCTTATGCATGGACAAATGTTGGTATTGCTGAGTTAATTGGAAATTTCAAACTTTACCCAAATCCCTCTCAAGGAGGCTTTATTTATCTTGAAGGAATTCAAGAAGGCATCCAAGTAGTATTAACAGATCTTTCGGGGAGAAGCGTTTATAATCAAGCCTTGCCAAGTGGCTGGAGAAAAGAGTTTAATCCAGGATACCTAGAACCCGGTGTTTACATAGTAAACATATTGAAGGGGGAAACGGCTTTTAGCATCCGCTTAGTCATTACTCAAAGGTAAACTTGTAGCCAACTCCTCGAATAGAATGAAAAAACTTAGGGCTTTTTGGACTCGGCTCAAAGTATTTTCTAAAGGCTAGGATATAGTTATCGATGGTTCTTGTGGAAGGAAAAATATCGTATCCCCATACTATTTCTAGGATTTGTCTCCTTGAAACAACCTCTCCACGTCTATCTATTAATAGTTTAAGTAACTGAATTTCTTTCTTCGAAAGTGTGATTTCTTCTCCTTGAAAGGTGGTAACAATAAAACTATTGAAATCAATCTTGTTTCCTCCAAACTCAAATGAAGATGGGGTAGGAGTCCCTTTTGATCTGTCAATTCCTCTTTGAATCAATGATGAAGCGCGAAGCAACAATTCTTCTAGGTTAAAAGGCTTAGATAAATAATCATCGGCTCCAAGTTTTAGACCTTGAACACGTTCTTGTCCAGTATTCTTGGCAGTTAAAAATATAATCGGCACTTGTTGATTCTCAAGACGTATCCTTTCACAAACCTCAAACCCATCCATTTCTGGGATCATCACATCCAAAATAATGAGGTTGTATCTTTCGTTTAAAGCCTTTTCAAGAGCTGTTTTACCATCTTTAACCGCTACCACATGATATCCTTCCAATTCTAGATTCAGCTGAATTGCTTCAAGCAGATGTTCTTCATCTTCGACTAATAAAACACGATGCGACATTTCACAAAATTACATGGAAACTTAATCTTGTTGACAAATAATTTTGCCTGCTAATACAATTTGAAAAATTCTATATCAACTTTGATGCTTATATATGAAACGAACTTTAGTTACAATCGTTGAACATTTTCAGATTCTATTCAAATGAAATTTTATTCTTTACTAATAATATCCTCCCTCTTTTTTAATACAGGTCTTTTCTCGCAAACCAGAAATTGCGGGACAATGGATTTATACTCTCAAGCAATTAGAGAGAATCCAGACTTTATTAAGATAAGAGAGCAGATTGACAATGCTGCTCAAACTGCAGACGGCTCTAAGGCTAGAGCAAGTGTTATTTTTATTCCGGTTGTAGTTCATGTTGTTTATAGAACCGCCGACGAAAATATTTCGAACGCTCAGATTCAATCCCAAATTGATGTTTTGAACGAAGACTTTGGCAGGTCAAATGCAGATGCTTCACAAACGCCAACTGAATTTCTTAGCGTTGCTACCGACACGGAGATACGTTTCTGTCTTGCCCAAAGAACTCCTTCAGGTCAACCAAGCGACGGAATAACAAGAACTCAAACTACAGCCATGTCTTTTGGTTTAGGTGGTGCTGTTAAGAATGAGGCTACGGGAGGTAAAAGTCCTTGGCCTTCAAATCAATATTTAAATATTTGGGTGTGCAACCTAACTTCTCCTTTAATAGGATTTGCAACTTTGCCTGGATCAGCCGCTCCAGGACAGGATGGAGTAGTAATTATCTACAAGCATTTTGGAAGAACAGGAAATGTTCAAGCACCTTACAACAAAGGAAGAACTGCAACTCACGAAGTTGGTCACTGGCTAAATCTACTTCATATTTGGGGCGATGATGAATCTAGCTCTGATAATTGCGCTGGCACTGATCAAGTTGGAGATACACCAAATCAGGCTGCTCCTTACTTTGGTTGTCCTTCTGGACCTGTTAGTTCATGCGGCAGCAGCGATATGTATATGAATTTCATGGATTACACTGATGATCAATGCATGAATGTGTTTACTCGGGATCAGAAAATCAGGATGCAGTCAACTTTGAACGGCTTCAGATCCTCGTTGCAAAGCTCTCAGGGTTGCATGGCGGTGCCTGTAGCAAATGATTGTGATACATTAAATAATATTACTGGAGGAGATGGTCTTGTTTACTATAGATGTGAAGAGTATTTTGGTGGTGAAACCGGTTATTTAACCGGGACGAATTCGCGAGGAGACTTAGCTTTTGCTGAAAAATTCAATACAAGCGTTGAGAAAGCAATTTATGGTGTAGGGTTCGACTTCTCATTTGCCTTTGAATCAGCACAGGGAGCATCTATAAAAGTTTTGGTTTGGGACGCAAGTGGAGACCAGGGAAGCCCTGGTGCAATTTTAAATCAGACCACATTTCCAATTTCAACCATAATTAATAACGTAGAGAATTTCACATTCACTAATGTAGAGTTCAATCTTCCTGCTCTCGTAACTGGAGATTATTATTTGGGTTTTGAAACCAATATTTTAACTGGCGACTCTATTGCTGTTTATACCAATCAATTCGATGAAATTAACATCAATTCAGGTTGGATAAGACTAAGCGATGGATCCTGGCTTCCTTGCGAATCACCGGATGCTTTTGATGGAGCATTGTCACTTGCCATAAGAGCTATTCAGTGTTCCACCGTAGGTATCACTCCTCTAAAAGAAGTTAATACTGCTACACTTATTTATCCAAATCCTTCAAGTTCTGGGAATTTTAGCGTTCAGCTTCCTGAAAATTTTGGAAAATCTCAATGGCAGGTGTTTTCCATGGAAGGGAAAGCAGTAGCATCAGGTAATTTCTCATCTTCTCAATATCAATCGTTAAACATTGATTCAGCTGATGGGATATACTACCTTAGAATAATTCCTGAAGCTAAAGATTCACAAGTCATTCCAATAATAATTTCGGGCAATTAATCCCAGAGAAACTAATTCCTGATTTGCTTGTTGTAAGTTTGCAAGCATAATAAACCATGGAATCAATCCTCAAAAATATTACCGACCCCAAGCTTATTGAAATTGCCAATAAAGTAAAAGGGGAAATCAGAATAAGCCCTGAAGAGGGAGTTTACTTATATGAAAAGGCAGAGCTTGGCTTTGTTGGGTCTTTAGCCAATTACATCCGCGAAAAGCGACATAAAAATTATACTTATTTCAATCGGAATTTTCATGTTGAACCAACAAATATTTGCGTTTACGATTGTAAATTCTGCTCGTATTCTCGCCTACTTAAAAATAAAGGAGAAGGCTGGGAAATGTCTGAAGAACAGATTCTTGACATTGTACGAAGTTATGCAGACAAGGCTGTAACAGAAGTTCATATTGTAGGTGGAGTTCATCCCAAAATGGGATTGCATTATTTTGCCTCATTGATAAAAAAGGTGAAGGAAATCCGTCCTGATATTCATGTAAAAGCCTTTACAGCAGTAGAGCTTCATTACATGTGCAAGAAGGCTAAAGTTTCTTATGCTGAAGGATTGCAAATTTTAAAGGATCATGGCCAGGACTCCCTACCGGGAGGAGGAGCGGAGATTTTTGATGAGAAACTTCGTTCTGAAATTGCTGGTGATAAGTGTACTTCTGCCGAATGGCTCGAAATTCACGAAACTGCCCACAAATTAGGTATGCCTTCAAATGCAACGATGCTTTACGGTCACGTGGAGAAGTTCGAACATCGTATTGATCACATGGAACGTCTAAGAGCGCTTCAGGATAAAACAAAAGGCTTTAACACGTTTATTCCATTGAAATTCAGAAATAAGGGAAATCAAATGAGTCATATTCCTGAGGTTTCTGTAATTGAAGATCTTAGAAACTATGCGATTTCTAGAATTTACATGGATAATTTCGCCCACATTAAGGCCTACTGGCCGATGATTGGAAGGTCTACAGCCCAACTATCACTTTCATTTGGAGTTGATGATATTGATGGAACCATTGATGATTCTACAAAAATTTATTCAATGGCTGGTTCTGAAGAGCAGAGCCCAAGTTTAACAACTTCTCAGCTCGTCGAATTAATTTCTCAAGTAGGTAAAATTCCGGTTGAGAGAGATACATTATATTCGGTCATCAGAAATTATTCTGAACAACCAATTACTGAAGAAGCAATATGATTAAATCTATTATCTCCGATAAAGACTTTATAGTTGAATTTGATGCAAGTAATGAATCAGGTAAACTAAATGATGCTGATTTCACGTGGGATGTGTTGAGCACAGGCAGCAATTCGGCAAATGTTATTTATAAAGGCAAGTCGTTCAATATAATTCTTGAGAGCCGAGAAGGTGATTTGTTTTGTTTGAAGATAAATGGAAAAAAAGTTGAGGTTAGTACCAAAGATAAAATGGCATTACTGCTTGAATCGATGGGACTCAACATTGTTACTGAGCAGAAGATTAACCTAGTTAAAGCACCTATGCCAGGTTTGGTTTTAAGAACGCTGGTTAATCCAGGTGATGCAGTAAAAAAGGGAGATGCGCTTCTTGTGCTGGAAGCAATGAAAATGGAGAATATGATAAAATCTCCATCCGATGCGGTTGTTTCAAAGGTATCAGTTAAGCTTGGTCAGGCAGTGGAGAAAAACCAAATCCTTATCGAATTCGACTAATTTATTGAGCAGTGAATTGCTTCAGGAATCTAACATCGTTTTGAGAGAAAAATCTCAAATCGTTGACCTGATATTTTAGAATCGCAATTCTCTCAATCCCCATTCCAAATGCAAAGCCGGTATATTCTTCTGGATCAATTCCTGAATTTGAAAGTACATTGGGATGAATCATACCACATCCAAGAATTTCAACCCAGCCAGTATACTTGCAAATGTTACATCCTTTTCCTTTGCAAACAGTGCAAGAAATGTCCATTTCAGCCGAAGGCTCTGTAAAAGGAAAGTAAGATGGCCTTAATCTGATTTGTGTATCTGCTCCAAAAAGTTCCCTTGAAAAGTAAAGCATGGTTTGTTTCAAATCGGCAAACGACACGTTTTTGTCAATATAGATTCCTTCAACCTGATGAAAAAAGCAATGGGCGCGGGCTGAAATTGCTTCATTTCTGTAAACCCTGCCAGGCATAATCATCCTTAGTGGCGGTTTGCGAGTTTCCATCATTCTTACCTGAACACTTGATGTATGTGTTCTAAGAGCCATTGCAGGGTCATTCATAATGAAGAACGTATCCTGCATGTCTCTTGCGGGATGTTCTTCAGGGAAATTCAATGCAGAGAAATTATGCCAATCATCTTCGATTTCAGGACCTTCTGCTAAAGTAAAACCTATTCTAGAAAAAACTTCATAGAGTTGATTTGCAACTAACCTTAAAGGGTGGCGACTTCCAATTGGGAAAGGATTTCCAGGAGCACTTGCGTCAAAATCAGTAGTTGAATCAGAACTTGATATCTCAAGTTGTTCTTTTGTCGTTTTAAAGAATTCCTCCGCTTGTTGCTTTAATAGATTTAGAACTCGCCCAACTTCCTTTCGATCTGCTTCGGCAACTTCTCTGAATCGTTGAAACAAAGCTGGTATTTTTCCTTTTTTACTAAGAAATTCTAGACGAAAAGATTCAAGTTGATCAATCGTTTTAACTTGTGTCTTTTCAATATCATTTTTAATTGCTTCAATTTCCTGTTGAATATCCATTCCAAGCATTATTTCTGCGGCAAAGATAGACAAGCTGTTCGGGCTATGAAACAAAGAACATCTCAATGCGTTAAACTCTTAAGCATTTATCAATATAATTGCTATTTTTACCAAGCTTATTCGATAAACATGGCAAGCTTCTTTAAAACCACTGCATTAATTGCAACCATTTTTTCTATTTCTGTTATTTCTTCGTGTAAACGTGAAGATGAAACATGTTTAGCGATAGTAAAAGTTATTCGTCCAACAGGAGCCGCTATTTCAGGAGCTAATGTTACCCTTCTATCAAACTGGGCTTTATCCTCAGGTGAGGGTGAAGTAGCAGGTTATTTGCAAGATGGTTCATCAGTAAATAATGCTATTACAGATGCAAATGGTGAAGCAAGGTTCGAATTTCAACATCCGGCGATTTTAGATATTGAGGTTACTCACATTATATATGGAGAAGCTAATGATTTAATAAAGCTTGAGCCGGGCGAAACAGTTAGCAAGACTGTAATTATGGAGCAATAAAATCCTCCCCGAAAAAATCTAAAACAGAAGATTTCATCAATGCCATCTGCTGTCCAGCCATTAAAGGCGGCAGTAGTTCATTTACCTCCCAATGAGGATATCCATCTTCATCATTACCTAGATAATTATAATAGCCATAAGGCTCTAACAAGGTGCAAATAGCAATATGCATTAGCTCAAGCTTTTGATCCTTAGTATATTTTTTATGCCCTTTGCCGAGCTCTTGAACGCCAATAAGAAATAGTATTGATTCTAAATCTAAATCGGCATCAAATCTCTCATTAAGCTTTTTAACTAGAATCTTCCAATCTTGCTCTAATGTTTGAAGATGCGACTCGGTAAGTCTCTCCTTGAATATTTCCCGCATCAGTTATTAATCCATTTTTTCACTAAACGCGACTTTCCTGAATCAATATTTACAAAGTAAATTCCACTATTTAGGGAAGAACCAATAATACCATTCAACTCTAATTGATAATCTCCGGGCTGTTGTTTTCCAAAAGCCTTAGTTCCAAGAAGTCTTCCCGAAATATCCGTTATGCTTATTGAAATATCATCACCTTCAATTAAAGAATAAGATAGAGTGGCATCTCCTTTACTAGGATTAGGGAAAATACTAATGCTTGATTCATCAATGCTGATTTCATTAAAACCTATCGGACCATCAATGATATTGATATCATCAATGTAAATGTTATTACCTCCACCATCTGTGTAGGTGAACTTTATCATTGCTGTTTGCTTTCCTGCTAAAGGGGTAACACTTACAATTTCTTCTCGCCATTGAGTTGTATTTGGAATCCAAGGAGAAGAAACATATCCGCCAGTAGTGGCTAAAGAAGAACCTGATTTCTGATATCTACGAGTCCATGTTCTTCCGCAATCAACAGAAACCCACATTTCGAGCTGATCTGTGTTACTTGGCCCTCTTTGCGCATGAGCTACATTGAATTTAACTCGTGCAGGAGTTCCTACATATAAACAATTAATAACCGGAGAATATGCCTCACTTACTGTTCCTTCAGCAACTAGCATATTATTGTAGATTAATGAAGCAGTTCCGCTTGTTGAGGCAGCAGTGCTTCTTGAAAGCGCATTATTGTTAGTTGATTCAAATCTCCAAGAAATTCCCGGGAAGCCATTATCTGGGAAAGTTGAGGTTTCCATGCCTTCTATAATTGGGGCAAGTTGAACTGGCGTATTTGAGCTTATAAAAATGTAATTAGATTTAGTTTTTGAATTGCTTCCTTGTGAGTTAGTGGCTGTTAAAGTAACTGGATAAGAACCGGGATTAGTATATTGAACTACAGGATTTTGATCGGTAGAACTAGAGGGAACTCCACCAGGAAAACTCCATGTCCAATTCCAAGTGCCATCAATATCTGCATTGTAACTTAAATCGGTAAAAATTACATCGGTTTCAGAACAGTTTTGGCTACTGCTAGCCTGGAAATCTGCAATTGGAGTGCAAACCGTAAGTACTCCATCTACCCCTGTTGCTTGGAGATTTGCAGATGACCATAATTGGTTTCTTCCTGCTGTACTGGAAGTAATTGCAGCAATCATTCTGGATTTTTGACCTGTTGTGAACATAATTGCACAGCTAGAGTAATCCATGAAATTCTGAACATTGTCTAATGAACCACAAGTGTTTTGACTAAGATTACAATTTTGATTTGCAACGCCTAGGGTATTTGGAGTATCAGTAACACCATCATCAATATCACAATTGTCTACTTCTCCTGGCGAATTTGAACCTCCCCAAGGATGTCTTAGATTAAAGAAATGACCAATTTCATGAGTTAAAGTTCTTGAAGCGAAGTTAGATCCGTTTGAAGTACCAGTGCTTCCAAGCTGATTGTGCAAAACAACAATTCCATCTTCTTCGGCAGAAGGTGCAGAACCAGGTAAATAGGCATATCCACCTGCACCAAATGAAATATCATCAACCACCCAAACATTTAAATATTTATTTCGGGGCCATGAAACAAGCTCCTTAACATTATCATCTGCATTGAATGTTAATTCAGAAACAGTCCTAGTAATTCCTTCGGTGCAATTTCCGTTTGGATCTAATCTAGCCAAACGAAATTCAAATTCTACATCAGAAACTAAACCTTGAAATGCAGAAATGACCTCACTTTGATCTTCATTGTCAAGATTGAAGTCTTCATTAATTATTCTTACTGCATCTAAAATTTGTTCTTTCGAAATATTCTCAATTCCATAGTTATGGATTACATGAAAAACAATAGGAACTACTCTCACTACTCTTTCACCTGTAATTTCGAAGTTTTCTGTGAAGGACTCTAGCTGCTCTATTTCTTCAAGTAATTGAGGATTTTCAGTTAATGCCTTTTGCACTGCATATGTGCTTCCGCATTCGAGATTTTGAGCATTGACCTTAAAAAGTAGGATAAAGCAAAATACTGCTAGAGGTAAAAAATTCTGCATGTGTGATGGTTTGAATTAATTTCCAAATATAACACATTTGATTCTTTTATGTTGAAGACTTCTCTTTGCTCAATTCTCTAATCAGCATTCGTTTAGCAACTGGAAAATAGCTTTCTTCAAATGGGACAGATAGCGATGTTCTGCAGAAATAGGTTGCTGGGTTAGGAAGTTCTTTGTTTTTGGCAATCAAATCATGTTTGATGCTTTCCAAACTGACAAATGGTGATCGACTTAGGCTTGTTATGTATTTTGTAGATAGACTGCGGTAAACATCATTGGCAGAGTCAAAAAGACTAATTGAATACTCAAATATTTTAGTTTCGTTTGGTTCAATGGTTTCTATCAATAAATAACCTTCATCAGACCAAAGAGGAATGATGCCGACTGGCTCAATTTTTAAACTCTGTTCAATTTCAAGATAAATTTCTTTCCCCTCCTCTAAAGTACCTTTAATCTTAGGGATGGAAAATTCGATGATTTGCTCTAATTCGTCTATTAGAGAATCATTTTTTTCTATCTTTTCATAGATAAGTTTCCAATCTTTAAAATCAATTGTTTGCAGCTTTTCAGGGAACTTAATAGAAAGTTCAGAAAATTCTGTCTTCAAATGCTTAAGATTATTGTAGTGCTCAATTAAATCTGCCAACTCTGGATATAAGAACTGTCCATGAAACTGCTTTTTTACATTTTCCAGGTAAGCCAGCAAAATAAATTGCTTGTATTCCAAATCAATGTGACTCTCAATAAGCCAATCTCTACTTAATTGTTTCATATCAATGTAGAATTTTGCTTTTCTAAAATAATTAAACGAAAAACAAGTTGAATGTGTTGCATACTTAAGATATTAACCAATTTTCAAGGAATTTAAATTAACCTTGACATGTTTATTACTTAATTAATAAATAGATTTCTTTGAGCTGTCAAATACCTATGTTTGTAATGAAAATCAATATTATGTTTACAAAAAGCAAGTTTTACCAAGCAGCCAGTATCATTTTTACTTTTGTATTTTTAATTGGTTGTGTTCCTCATAGGCAATTTGAGGATGTAAAAACTGCAAGAGATAGTTGCGAAGCTCAAATGAAAAAGTATCGAGCTGAGTATGAATCTTTCACAGCACGTGAAAAGGAACTTGATTCAAAACTTAATGAGCTTAATAAACAAGTTGCATCTTTAACTAAAGATACAGTCAGTATGGGGCTCACCTATAGAAGATTAACATCTTCTTATGATAAGCTTAACCAAACATATGATCAACTACTTGCCAATAATGCCGCATTAATGCAAGGCAAAGAGAATGATAACAGAACTTTGATGGGTAAATTCCAACTTACTCAGGAAGAACTTCAGAAGAAAGAAGATAAGTTGAGGGAATCAGAAGCTGCTTTAGAAGTTCGAACCCAAGAAATGAATAAGCTAAGTGCTGATCTTAAAGCATTTGAAGAACAACTCAATAAGAAAGAACAAAGGGTTCAGGAGTTAGAAGGTATTCTTTCACGAAAAGATTCTACTGTTAAAGCCCTTTTTGATAAGGTTGATAGAGCTTTGCTTGGTTTTAAGGATAATGGATTGAGTATGTCTGTGAAAAATGGTAAAGTGTATGTTTCTCTTGAGGAGAGATTACTGTTTGCTTCAGGAAGCACTGATGTAGATTCGAAAGGGGTTGATGCTTTGAAAAAGCTATCTAAAGTCTTAGAAAAAGAGGAAGATGTAAATGTGCTTATTGAAGGGCACACAGATAACGTTCCAATTAAGAGTGCCAAAATCAAAGACAATTGGGATTTATCTGTTTTACGAGCCACATCTATCGTTAGAATACTTATAAGCGGTTCAGATGTGGATCCTAAAATATTTACTGTTGCTGGCAGGGGCGAGTATTATCCAGTAGATCCTGCAAATACTGCTGAAGCAAGAAAGAAAAATAGAAGAACCGAAATAATTCTTACCCCTAATCTTGATGAATTATTCAAGATTCTAGAGATGAATTAAATTCCATTCAAACTTCTTTTATTTATTGCTCGCGAAGCCGGTAGCCACGAAGCTGCTGCTCCAATGGTTAACACTGTTATGCAAACGGCAAACAAATCCATCACCTTAACCATAACAGGGTAGGGATCTTCTCCATTTATTAAGACAAGCGAATTACTTTCCTGTATTAACACAACAATCAACCCTGCAATAAGGCCGCTAACAAGCCCTATAACTGTAATTATCAATCCTTCTGTAAAGAAGATATTCTTAATCGTTTGTTTATCTGCACCAAGGCTTTCAAGTGTTCTGATGTCGCCCGATTTTTCTACCACTAACATGGTGAGAGATCCGGTTACATTAAAAACTGCAATGAGCAAAATGAAACACAGTACCAGAAAAACCGCCCATTTTTCAGCATTTATGATCTTATATAACAACTCATGCTGCTCAAACCGGTTCTTTATTAAAAAGGTATCGCCTAATAAGGACTTTAGTTCCTGTTGTACATTTTTAACCTTAGCATCTTGAGAAAGATTTATTTCATAAGCTGTTCTTTTTCCATCACCCTCAACTAATTTATTTGCAAACTGCAAAGGCACAAAAATGTAACGAGCGTCAAATTCAGGTTGAATCTCAAAAATTCCAGCCGGAAAAATCGCTTCACTTCTAAATGCATCAGCCGGATTAAGGGTGTTTCCAATACTAGATTTTGGAACATACAGCACCAGAGGTTTATCTATAGCATTAAGGCTCATAGACAAAGCATAAGCAACACCACTTCCAACTACTGCCATTGAGCTAGAGCGGGATTGTAAGTTGAAATTGCCATCAACCATCATCGTATCTACACCCGTCATCAAGCTATATTCCTTACTTACGCCTTTCATGGTGCAGACATATTGGTCTTCGCCATACATAACCAAACAGTTCTCTTCAAGAACTTCAGCAACTATCGAAACCCCCTTCAATTTCTTAATATCCTCAAGAGGAAAACTTGCTGATTCAATCCATTTGCCCTGTGCAGCCTCTATTCTAATGTCAGAATCAAAAGAATTGTACAATTTTATTACCCAGCTTTCCAGTCCATTAAAGGCAGAAAGTAAAACCACTAGAGCTGCGGTACCAATAAAGATTCCGAGGACAGAAATCCATGAAATCAATGAAATGATTTGTATTCTTTTTTTTGAGAATAGGTATCTAAAAGCAATGAAGAGTGTAAATCTCACGGGATTATTCGCTCAGTAATCGATCAATATTTTCAAGGTAGTCTAAAGAGTCGTCAAGGAAAAAATCAAGATCAGGAACGATTCTTAGTTGATGCCTTACTTTTTCGCCAAGTCTTTTTCTTATCTCCTTTTTCAAGCCTCTGATTTCCTCCAGCATTTTCTCAGGTTTTTCAACCTTGAACATACTTAAATAAATTTTCGCGTGCCCTAAATCGGGACTTATTCTGGCAGTAGTTACAGTTATGAAAGCACCACTAAAAAGGTTGCGACTTTCTTTTTGGAATAATTCAGCCATTTCTTTTTGAATCATTCTAGCAACTTTTTTTTGTCTCGTACTTTCCATTTTTTGTGTTTTCCTTTTTAAAACTATGATAGTGCAAACTTACAACAATCTTATACTGCAATAATATTCCCTGAGGGTTGAAGGCTTCATTTATTGTAATTTGCAGGCTTTCTGAATATTTGTGCTAGCATGCAACAACTGAAACGTCTGCTTTCTTTCGTTAGACCGGTCCATCATTATTTTCCAGAGTATTTCATTTACACCCTACTTGGAATCCTATTTGGGCTGGTTAATTTCACCATGCTCGTGCCTTTGTTGAACTTACTTTTCAATGAAGGTGCTGCTACACAGGAAGTATTAACGAAGCCTGATTTCTCTCTCAGTATCTCCTATTTCACTGAAAGTTTTGATTACAATTTGAATGCTATTGTTCAAACCAAAGGAAAGCTTTATGCATTGGGCTTTGTTTGTGTGTGCATAGCTACAGCTACTCTTTTTGCCAATCTTTTTAGGTATTTGGCCAACAGAGTAATGGTTAGGCTGAGAATGAATATGCTCGAACGCATTAGGAATCAGCTTTACGAAAAGATTGTAACCCAATCGATGTCGTTCTATAACAAGATTAAAAAAGGTGAGCTTTTATCGACAATGACTGCAGATGTGCAGGAAATTGAAGGATCAGTAGTAAGTTCCTTTCAGAGTTTGCTAAGAGATCCTTTTGTAATTATTGCTTACTTCGTAGCCTTATTTTATTTATCTCCTCAACTAACAGTTTTTACAATTTTATTTTTCCCTGTTTCAGGTATTCTAATTTCTTCTCTTGCCAGAAAATTAAAAAAGAAGGGCTTCTTTAGTCAGGAATACCTGGCTAGAATTGTTCATCATACTGATGAAACTATCTCTGGAATAAGAATTATCAAAGCTTTTAGGTCGTCAGAATTATTCAAAAAGCGTTTCGCAGATATAAACAGGAGTTTCAGTAAGGTTAGTAAGGACTTATTCAATCAGCGGGCACTTGCTTCTCCAATTTCTGAATTACTCGGTGTTCTGGTAATAGTAACTGTAGTTATGTATGGAGGTCATTTAGTTATTAAAGGAGAACTTTCAGGATCAGTTTTTATCACTTATCTGGCACTGTATTCTCAAATCATGCAGCCAGCCAAAAATATTAGTACTGCGGTTACTAGTATGCAAAAAGGTTTTGCTTCTGCCGACAGAATTTTTCTTGCTTTGGATGAAGAAGTGAAGGTTAAAGATCCAGAAAACCCAATTTCACCGGGAGAATTTAAGGAAGCAATAGCGCTTAGTAATGTTGTTTTTGCCTATGGCGAAAAGAATGTTTTGGAGGATATCAATTTTACTTTAGAAAAGGGTAAAATGATTGCATTGGTAGGTAGAAGCGGATCAGGAAAATCTACTTTATCTGATTTGATTCTTAGGTTTTACGATGTGGTTGAAGGAAAAATATGTATCGATGGAGTTGATATTAGAGCCATGACCCAGGAAGATTTACGCTCTATGATTGGTTTTGTGAGTCAAGACCCTGTTATGTTTAACGATACAGTTTGGAATAATATCACCATGGGAGATCCATCTGCAAATGCGGAGAGGGTTATAGTTGCTGCAGAAAACGCGAATGCAGCTGAGTTTATATCGGGCTTAGAAGATTTATACGAAACTCCAATTGGAGACCGAGGTTCGCGTTTAAGTGGTGGGCAAAAACAGCGAATTGCTATTGCACGAGCAATTTACAGCAATCCACCAATCTTGATTCTTGATGAGGCAACTTCAGCACTTGACACAGAAAGCGAGCGTTTGGTTCAAGATGCAATAAGTAAGTTAATGGCAAGCCGAACATCCTTGGTAATAGCTCATCGATTATCTACCATTCAGCATGCCGATGAGATTTTGGTGATGGATGAAGGAAGAATAGTGGAGAGAGGAAGGCATGAAGAACTACTTGCTTTAAAGGGATTGTATTATAGGCTGCATGAAATTCAACACTTAAGTTGATTTATGTTGTTGATTATCAGGCTAACGATTATTTTTATTGCCTAGGATACATTTTTCATTTGCATCATGTAGTTAATCGCAGTATTATTGCACCCGTTTTGAAAATTCCTTCTTAGCTCAGCTGGTTAGAGCATCTGACTGTTAATCAGAGGGTCCTTGGTTCGAGCCCAAGAGAAGGAGCAAAACAAAAGGCCAACATAATTTTTATGTTGGCCTTTTTCATGTTTGTAGTTTATATCATATACTCAAAGAGAATAAATCGCTTTTATGTTGGTACCACTTGTGATTTAGATAGGCGAATAGAGCAGCATAACACTGCTCATTTTAAAAAGGCCTTTACAGCAAGAGGAATTCCTTGGGTATTGTTTTTAAGTATTACAGAATTAGACTCCCAACAAGCTTTTTTAATAGAGAAACATATTAAGAGAATGAAATCTAGTACTTACATCATGAACCTAAGTAAATAGGAAGAAATGATTAAGAAATTGAGGATCAGATATTCAAATGATCGACCCCAATAGCCATCGGGGCAAGAGTAGGAGCCCAGAAAGACCGCCCGCAAGGCGGTCTTTTTTCATTAAAGCACTTGGGCCCCGAAAGCCATCTGTGTAAGAGAAGGAGCAAAGCAAAAGCCCAATATAATTTCTAAGTTGGCCTTTTTTATGTTCGTAGTTTATGTCTTAAAATCAAAGAGTTTAAACTGCTTTTATGTTGGTACCACTTGTGATCTAGATAGGGGTAACACCTTATCAAATATAGAATCACTTAATCATCTATAATTCTTATTTTAGCAGGATGAAGCATTATTCAGAGATAATAACAATTGATCCTCAAATACGATTTGGAAAGCCCTGTATTCGAGGTCTAAGGATAACTGTTTATGATATTTTAGGCTGGTTAGCATCAGGAATGTCAATATCTGATATCTTAATGGACTATCCTGAATTAAGAGATGAAGATATTAAGGCTGCTCTCGCATATGCTGCTGAAAGGGAACATAGAATTAGAATTTCTTCATGAAACTGTTATTTGACCAAAACATTTCTTATAGAGTAATTGGACAAATAAGCGAAATCATACTGGATGCAAAGCATGTAAAAGATTTTAATTTACAGTTCGCTACTGACCACCAAATATGGAACTTCGCAAAAGAAAATGAATTTCATATTGTGACATTTGATGCAGATTTCTATGATCTGGTTACCTTATATGGCCATCCTCCTAAAATTATTTGGCTTCGTTTAGGAAATACATCTACACAAAATTTAGCTAGAATTATTTCAAATCATCTTGAAGATATTAATAGTTTCATTTCAGAGGATTATAATAAAGAGTTAGCCTGTTTTGAAATTGACAGATAGGTGCACCCCCCTAGTAGCGGCTTTGCAAAAATGGCTGTTTCATTTCCAAAATAGAGTTCTTTTTATATTTGGAAATCTGTGTTCCGATGGAACTTAGTGCAAGACTGTCGACGCCTTCGCAAATGCTGTGAAGCGATAGGCGATTAGAGCAGCATAACACTGCTCATTTT
>JBBEBC010000148.1:0-11841 GCA_040882555.1 Bacteroidia bacterium | reverse complement strand
AAGTGTTTCACAAACAATGAAAATCAGCATATTTGTAATAATATTTGATTTATGAGTACTACAACTTCTAGTTGCCTAATGGCATTATTTATTTTGTTTGGCTTTTCTCTTGGAT
This sequence comes from Bacteroidia bacterium, assembly GCA_040882555.1. GTDB lineage: Bacteria > Bacteroidota > Bacteroidia > M30B66 > M30B66 > M30B66. The sequence continues at coordinate 11,726 of JBBEBC010000148.1, read as the reverse complement.
CCTGTAAGAAGGATACAACAAAAGGCTGCACAAATACTAATGCAATTAACTACAGTTCTGAAGCAAACGAGGATGATGGCAGTTGCGAATTCGAGAGAGATAAATTCTTAGGTATATGGAATGGTCAGAAAGATTGCATGTTCAATCCACTTGACACTATCATATCAGTTGAAATAGGACCTACAGCAGAGAATTTCAATAGTATAATAATTAATAACTTTCCTGATGTTGGATTAAGCGCGGTTGCAATTGTTAATGCGTCCTCCCCTAGGGAGTTTACTATTAACAGTCAAGACATTACAAATGATCTTGATGTTTATACCCTCTCTGGAAGAGGAGAAGTATTTCTAAATACAATGGTTGTTAATTATTATAAGACTTACGATATTTCAAGTATTGATACTTGTGGATTGGGAATTACTAAAATGGAGTAGTGTAACTTTCGCTGTTAAAAACACGTTAACATTTGTAAGAAAAACAATGCTTTAATTAAATTGAATTGTTACTTTTGTCTTAGAGAGCCCATTTTATAATGAAACATTTACATAAAATAGCCAGTATTATTTTACTTTTTTCACTTATCACGGTGCTTCCTTCTTGTGATAAAACTCTAGGATGTACTGATCCTACAGCAGAAAACTACGATCCCGAAGCGGAACTAGAGGACGCTTCATGCGTCACACAAAGAAAAAAATTTACTGGACTGTTCGCCGCTGGTGATGGATGCAACATAGCTCCTGCGGCACAGAATTATTTTGTTGAAGTAAGAAACTCCAACGTATCTCTTCAAGATATTTTAATATTCAACCTTGGTGATTTCTTCTTAAATCCCGTCGTTGCGATTGTAAATAAAACAACCTTCACCATAGAACGTCAGGATCCTGATGCTGACGGACACTATATTACTGGAGAAGGTTCAATTGCAGGTAATACAATTACTATTCAATATAGAGTTAGATATGGCTCAACGCCAGAAAAGATTTGCATCACCAATATGGTGAAGTAATACTTAAATTTAACTTTCTACCTTAATAAAATATCTAGACCGGAGTGTTTCCGGTCTTTTTTTTGGGTTCCCGAAGTTCATTCTAAGCAATGTTACTGAGAAGTCATCCAAATCGAGTATGACCTCTGCCTTAAATGATCTAAGCAAGGTATCCTTTCCTTTTTGATCGGTATAGAAATAAAGCAAATGTTCAGCACCAACCAATGAATCAAGCTGTTGAGGCTTAATGTCCTGGATAATTGCATGAGAATATACATCTAAAGACCTCGTACCAACGTTGAGGTTAAATACATTTTCAGGATTGATCTGCTCTTTAATAATGTATTTTCCTACTACTCCCCCAGCCTGATAGGAAAGAACTTCAGGATAAAAATGTCTAGCCAACAATATATTTATGCTTATTACACTAGCCACTGACATAAATATCAACTGATGCCAGGTTTGCTCTTTCTTAATAAAAACAAAAAATAAAAAAACCAATAAGCCAGAAATAGCAATAGTTGCAAGGAGAAAATGTTTTAAAGGGAAAAACTAGATGAATAGAACTCCTGCAAAGGCCCAGCATTCGAAAAGCACAATACTTTGAATAATTTTAAGTCTCCTTACTTCCAGCTGCTTTGAACTTCTATACAAACGAAGCAGATAAACGGCTGTAAAAGCAGCTGCAAAAGGAAATACAACATAGATGTAATGTGGTAACTTATATCTAGAGGCCGATAATGCAATGAAAGGCAAAAAGAAACCACCTAGAGTCATCCACTCAACATGAGATTTAAGGGATTCGGAACTTTTCTTGAATACCGAAACCACCCAATCAACAAGTGAAGCAATGAAAAATAATGTCCATGGCAGAAATGACCATGCGAAACTATGAACGAAAAAGAATGGACCCGAGTCGTTTTTCCATACATTCTCTCCAGTTAACCTTCCAAAACTTTGCTCCCAGAAAAAGAAACGAAGTCCTGAAACATTTTGCTTCCCATTCACCCATTTATCAGGCTCTGCATCAAATTGAGTATACAGCCCGATTAGCATCGGTAGAAGGACAATAAAAGCAACAATAACTCCTGCAATCCATCTCCAATTAAAAAGATTTTTCCAGTCTTTTTTCAAAAGAACATGACTTCCAACAGCTAAAGCTGGTGCAACAAGCCCCAAAGGTCCTTTTGCTAGCATACCTATACCAGCGAATATAAATGCAGGAATCCACCAATTTGACTTGGGTGCTTTCAACTGTTCACTTAACATCCATACACATGCAATAACTGAATTTGTTAAATAAACATCTGTTCGAACATCATTAGTGAAATGAAAATAACCTTGTGACGTTGCTAAAATCAAAGCTGCAAGAATACCTGTTTCCCTATCGTACCATAACTTGGTGAATCGAAAAACAGAAAATATTCCAAGTATGGCAAATAGAATTGCTGGAAGCTTGAAAGCAAAATTGCTAACGCCAAAAATACTATACGAAATTGCTGTTATCCAGAATATGAAAGGTGGCTTATCAAGGTATTCATTCCCTCTATCGTAAACATGCAGAAAGTCACCGTTTTCAAGCATTTCCCGACCCATTGATGCATATTGAGCAGCATCCACATCCATAATCTCCACTGGAATAGCTAGCATATAAACAACTATAGCCAGTATTATCAGGGGTATGAGCCGATGAATATTCACTAACGCCTAAATAAGTTGTACCTAATGATGCAATCTATAGCCTTGAAACCATCTTTCCAACTAATCTTTTTCCCCTCCGCATAGGTCCTTCCGTAATATGAAATTCCCACTTCGTAAATCCTAATTCCAGGTATCCTTGAAATTCTTGCTGTCACTTCAGGTTCAAACCCAAATCGTTTTTCCTTTAATGGTAAATTCTGAATAATTTCGCAACGAAAGAGTTTATAGCATGTCTCCATATCCGTAAGATTCAAATTGGTGAACATGTTAGAAAGAAAGGTTAGGAATTTATTTCCTATCGTATGCCAAAAGAATAGTATTCTGTGAGGATTGCCTCCCATAAACCTCGAACCGTATACAACATCAGCTACTCCGTCAAGAATGGGCTTTAATAAAAGAAGGTATTCTTGAGGATCATATTCTAAGTCTGCATCCTGAATGATAACAAAATCACCTTTAGCATGCTTAATACCTGTATGCAGAGCAGCGCCTTTGCCCATATTTTTCTCATGTTTGAGATAATTAATGTTCAAATCGGCATTGTTCAATATATACTTTTGAATAGACTCTTCTGTTCCGTCTTTTGAAAAATCGTTTACGATAATGATTTCCTTTTTCATCTCCTCAGGCAGTTTAACTGCCTTCACTTTATCGAGAATCAAGTGGATAGTGGGCCCTTCATTATAGGCCGGGATAACTATGGAAAGAGTCCTGATCATAGACAAAAAAATGGGTAAGTTACTTATATCGCACCGCTCAACCACCTACCCTTGCTACCTTCCGGTCCTGGGGGGATTCAGCAGGAGCTGGTCGTATAAGACTTACCCGGGGCAAAAATAGAAAATTTTGGCATCCTACATCAGTTCTTTACAATTCTTTTCTAGCTTTTGTAATTATCTTGATTGAATATTCACAAATGTATTACCTTATATTTGCCAAAAACTAAAGAGTATGACAAACGCAGTAAATGCATCTATGCTCCCTTCCGCCTCTCGCCACGGGGTGTTTCTGGGCCTAGCACTTATTCTTATTCAAACAATTTTTTATTTAGCTGACATTCGTTTAGACTCTGGCCTTGGCTATCTAACTTATCTAGTATTAATCGGAGGCTTATTTCTAGCCATCAAATCCTATAGAGACCAGTTTAATAGCGGATTCCTTTCTTATGGAAGAGCTGTTGGATATGGTGTTTTAGTTGCCTTATTGGCTGGAATCATTTCAGGAGTATTCACATTCATTCTTTATGAGTTTATTGACCCTAATCTTATCGATAAACTTTTGATGGAGTCTGAAAGTAAAATGCTCGATAGTGGAATTGCTGAGGAGCAATTAGATATGGCTATGGAAATGAATAAAAAGATCATTACTCCAGGGTTTCTCACCATAATGGGTATTCTTGGTCAAACCTTTATGGGCTTAGTTTTTAGTCTAGTTCTTGCAGTTTTTCTTAAAAAAGAAGGCAACACCTTCGAACAAGATACACTTTGAATCCACAGATTTCAATAGTTATTCCTCTATATAATGAGGACGAGTCGCTTCCAGAACTAGTAAGTTGGATTCAAGAGGTTATGAAGGAGAATGATCTTTCCTTCGAAGTGATTTTAATTGATGACGGGAGCAACGATAATTCCTGGAATGTCATTGAAAATTTATCAAATACAACTACTGGAATTAAAGGAATTCGGTTTAGAAGAAATTACGGAAAATCGGGAGCTTTGAATGTTGGTTTTGAAGCCGCTCAAGGCGATGTGGTTATTACAATGGATGCAGATCTTCAGGATTCACCTGATGAAATACCCCAACTTTATCGTATGATTACCAAAGAAGGATTTGACTTGGTGAGTGGATGGAAACAAAAACGATTTGATCCTATTTCAAAAACTTTTCCTACCAAACTGTTCAACTGGGCTGCTAGAAGAATGAGTGGGATTTATTTGCATGATTTCAATTGTGGGTTAAAAGCCTATCGGCTTGATGTAGTTAAGAGTATTGAGGTTTATGGTGAGATGCATCGCTACATTCCTGTTCTAGCAAAATGGGCTGGATTTAAAAAAATAGGAGAAAAGGTTGTTCAGCATCGTGCCCGAAAATATGGAGTGACAAAGTTTGGATGGGAACGATTTATTAATGGATTTCTTGACCTTTTAAGCATAACTTTTGTTTCTAAGTTTGGAAAACGACCAATGCATCTTTTTGGTCTACTGGGTAGTCTCAGCTTTTTTATAGGTTTTGTTATTGCGGCTTATCTAACTGTATCGAAATTCGCATTCAATGCCTATAAAATGACAGATAGACCAGTGTTTTATTTCGGGATGCTTTTCATGGTCATAGGCACTCAGCTTTTCCTTGCTGGATTTCTTGGTGAATTAATTTCACGAAACGGTTTTGACAGAAATACGTATCTTATCAGAGATAAAAAAGGCTTCAGGGAAGATTCACAATAATAGAAATCGTTGAAAAATAGATATTACATCGGCTTAAACATGCTTTTTTCTGCTCTGATTTTTATTTCAGGGTGTGAAAGAAATAAAATAGTTCTCTGCACTGAAGAAATTAAAGCGGGTATCAATGTTTTTGTAAATGATTCTGAATCACTTCAAATTCTGATTCAGGATGTTGAAGTTAAAGCTATAACAGGAAACCACGAGGAAGTTTTACTTCGTCCCATTTCAGATGCTTCTCCATTTACTGGGGCATACGAAAAGCCTGGAATTTATAGAATTGTTACCAATAGCCCCGGTTTTCATCCCGATACTCTCGACCCAATTATTGTTGATAAGGACGATTGTCATGTGATTCCTCAAATAGTTTACATCAAACTTAGGAAGCTTTAACCTTATGCGTTTAATATGAGTGAATCTTTAACTAAAGACAGCAACGGAAATGAATTGCATGAAGGTGATTCTGTTACCATTATCAAAGACCTTAAGGTAAAAGGCAGTTCTATGGTTATCAAGAGAGGAACAGTAGTCAAAAACATCAGACTTACAAATGATTCCAACGAAGTTGAAGCCAAGGTTAATAAATCAGCAATGGTTTTAAAAGCAGAATTCCTCAAAAAAATCTAATTTATTTTCTAAGAATTGCTTTAGAATAATTCTTCCAGTTCTGAGCAGCAGCAATATGCTCAATACTTGATTTGGAAATTGGGTTTTCAATAATTTTTTTCATCGCTAGTGCCATGCTAGGCACATCTGCAGCATTGGCCAAGTATCCATTTTGTGAATCAATGATCGCAAATCTAAAATGTCCAACTGCTGTCGCTAAAATTGGCTTATTGAAATTGTATGCGATAGACTCCACACCTGAGGGTGTAGCATATTCATAAAAGTTAACAATCGCATCACTTACCTGAAAGTATTTATAGACTTCCTCATTCGGAACAAAACGATTTATCACTACAGTATTTGATTCAATCCCGAATTGTTTAATCAATGCTAAAGGCTTATAGTCTTGTTCACTATCAGCTTTTCTTAAAAGGATAAACCGTGCAGTATTGAAAATAAATTGCTTAAGTTTTGTGGACAGTTTAGTTTTATCAACTGTATCCCAAAATGATTCACCTACAATTAATAAGGAGGAATCTGGATAGTCCTTTAAAAGTGTAGCAAAAGATTCAATTGCATAATGAAGTCCTTTATACTTTCTAATAAACCCAAAAAAGAGAAAAACATTGGTCTTTAAACCCAGTTCTAATTTAACTGCTTCTACATCAAAATTGGGCTTGGGCTTAAACATGTCATAGACAGGATGAAACAGCTTGATGATGGTCTTTTTATCACTTTCTCTAAGCCCGGTATCTGATATTTCATATTTTATTTCTGGCAAGAAATTGCTGAATTCATCAATAGTTACCTGCCCATGCATTATATAAGAATCTGCACTTTTCAGTGCGAATCGAGTAAGAATTCTATCAAGCTTACCATTCTCCTTTTGAACCACATTATGAACATCAAATAATATTTCTGTTTGAGGCGATAAGTCTTTAACTTTTCTTGAAATAATCCCCATAGGTAATCCTTGAATAGCTATCGCCCACTGAAATATTACAATATCAGGTTTAAGCGACGCGATAAGCTTAGCAGTCTTATACCATGAAAATGGATTATTATAATTAGTAAGGTATTGAACTTGGATATCCCGGCCTTCTAACAGATCCCTTTTGCTAGCTTTATCTACAAAGTCTCTTGGAATAATAGCAGGATACTGTTGCGACCAGGATACGATACTCACTTTAGCTCCTTCCTTATGTAATGAATTCGCTAAAGAAGTAGTAAAGTTGGAAATTCCTCCTTTAAACCTTGGCCCCGGACCGAATATTACAATATGCTGCATCTTACTTTGAATTTATCCTAGCAACATATAATTAAGTCCAAGGATTGGCTTCATGCATTTTACGAAATATAGAGGCCACCTTTTCTAGAACTTCATCATTTACCTGCTGTTTCAAAGCTTCCAAGCCCTCAACTTCATCATGGTTAACCTTGTATGTTTGCTCATATGGACCAGCCTCAAATTTCACCAAGTATTTATCATTCATGCTGAAAATGCTGATTCGAAGTTGAGGGTGAGGTATCTGGTCTATTATTCTCATTTCATGAAGCTATTAGGAGATAGTATTGCTTTTTACCCTTTTGCACTAACAAGTATTTCCCATTAATAAGCATATCCTTGCTCACCAAACCGTTCGCATCGATGAATTTCTCCTTATTAATTGATAATGCCTGCTGTTGAATCATTTTTCTAGCTTCTCCTTTCGAAGAAAATACCTGAGAATTAGTGGCCAATAACTCAAGAATATTTATTCCCTGAGTTAAATCAACTAAGTCAATATTAAATTGTGCTACTCCTTCAAAAATTTGGAGGAACAATTTCTCGTTCATCGAAGCTAATTGTTCTGTGGTTCCTTGTCCAAAAAGCACGTTTGTAGCAGAAATTGCACCGTTTAATTCATCCTCTCCATGCACGAGTCTGGTAATTTCTTCGGCAAGCTTTTTTTGCAGATTTCTTAAATGTGGCTCAGTTCTGTGCGCCTCTATACTACTCTCAATTGCTTCCCTATCGAGAAATGTGAAAATTTTAATGTAACGTTCAGCATCAGCATCTGAGCTGTTCAACCAAAACTGGTAAAATTGATAAGGACTCGTAAGATTTGCATCTAACCAAACATTGCCTTGTTCTGTTTTCCCGAATTTTGATCCATCCGCTTTGGTTACAAGAGGCACGGTAAGAGCATAAGCCTCACCGCCCTCAATTCTTCTGATCAGTTCTGTGCCTGTTACAATATTCCCCCATTGATCTGAACCACCAAGTTGTAATACAACATTCTTATTCTTCCAAAGCCAATAAAAGTCATACCCTTGAATAAGCTGGTAACTAAACTCAGTAAAGGAAATACCCGTTTCAAGACGCTTTTTAACAGAGTCTTTCGCCATCATGTAGCTTACAGAAATATGCTTGCCGACTTCTCTGAGAAAACTAAGTAGATTAAAGTCTTTGAACCAATCGTAATTATTAACTAATTCTGCACCTTTATTAAAATCGATAAATTTCCTTAGTTGTTTTTCAACTCCATCCACATTTTTCTGAAGCGTTTCTTCACTAAGCATACTGCGTTCTTCGGCTTTACCTGAAGGATCGCCAATCATTCCTGTTGCACCACCAACCAAAGCAATAGGTTTGTGTCCATGTCTTTCAAGGTGCATTAATAAAATAATCTGAACCATTGAGCCAATGTGCAGAGATTCGGCCGTAGGGTCAAAACCGATATATCCTGAGACCCTCTCTTTAGCCAGTAATTCTTCCGTCCCAGGAATAATATCGTGTAAAAGGCCTCTCCATCTTAGTTCTTCAACAAAACTCATAACTTTCTATATTAACATGGCTGCAAATCTAAGAAAATGAAGCTGCTCAAGTCAAAAACCTTATTAACAAGATTAAGAAATCTAATCCTTCGGGATAATAATTAAATTAGCCAAAAAATATTTGACGTTTAGTAGTTAAAATAATCAAGTCATTCTTCAGAATATTGGCAAAACAATAAGCTGAATACTCTTCTTTATTAAAAAGAATCACTCATGAAACTTTCGGTCGTCATTCCCATTTATAATGAAGAAAATATAATTCACGAATTATATCAACGGCTAGAAACTTCCTGCTTAAAAATAACTACAGAATTTGAATTAATTTTTGTTAATGATGGCAGCAAGGACAACTCACTTATTCGACTTATCGAATTGAGTAAAGCTCATAAATATGCTCATTATATTAATCTGAGCCGAAATTTTGGACATCAGATTGCGGTTACGGCGGGTTTAGATATCTGTAAGGGTGAAAAAGTTGTAATTATTGATGGAGATCTTCAGGATCCCCCTGAATTAATACCGGAGCTCTTTGCCAAAATGAATGAAGGGTTTGAAGTAGTTTATGCACGCAGAAGAAGTCGAAAAGGAGAATCATTTTTCAAAAAGGTAACTGCAAAAGTATTTTACAAGACGTTAAGAAATATCACACAAGTTGATATCCCTTTAGATACCGGAGATTTTAGAATTATAGACCGAAAAGTCGTAGATGCATTAAAAAGAATGCCTGAACAAAACAAGTTTTTAAGAGGGCAGATTTCTTGGATTGGGTTTAAGCAAGGTGAAGTATTGTTTGATCGTGACGAAAGGAAATTTGGTAAATCAGGGTATCCCCTTTCAAAAATGTTAAAGTTTGCAATGGACGGGGTTACTGGGTTTTCAGATAAACCCTTGGCTCTGGTTACAAGAATGGGTTTATGGGTTTCTTTAATTTCATTTTTCGTAATTATCTATGCTCTGTATTCTCATTTTTTGCTCGAAAGAACTATAACAGGCTGGACATCAATGATAATTAGCAGTATGTTCATTGGGGGAATCCAACTTTTAAGTATTGGAATTATCGGTGAATATATAAGCAGAATAAACTCCAATGTTCAGAATCGTCCTCTATATATTATCGAATCTACTGATATAGACAAATAGCTATAAGTAGTTTTTTCAATATTTATCATTAGATGATTCGTTTCAGTGCCTATAAATTGTATGAAAAACAATTAGGTTTGCTTATAAACAGGTATCCTATTATTTCTTGAGGCACTACTTATCATTTTATTTATTTTGAGATGATGAATCAGCAATTATTGAATCATCATTTACAAAATAAGCAATTACATTTTTCTTTCCGATCCTTGCATTAAGCCAGCTAACAATCTTTTTTCGGTCTGCTGATTCTACCGAACCTTTTTCAATTGAAAATACAATCACTTTTACCTCAGAACTATCTTTAACTGCCTCACCATAAACCTTTGACACGGAATAGGAACATGATTTAATTTGAGGAAACAAGGGTTTAATCTCATTGTACATTTGCTGACCCTGGTTTGGAATAGACTTGAGACTATCAACTTGCTGATTTACTTTATTTAAAACATTGAGTGTCGCGTTTAATTTATTCCGCAATTGTTGAGCCTCATTTAACTCTTGAATATTAGATGAAAACCCCTGCGATATAGAAATTTCCGCTTCAGCAATATCAAAGTTTTTGAGCCTGTTCTTAATTTGATTTTTATCCTCATTAGATAAAGTATTCCCACCATAAATGAGACTTATATTTCTTTTGTTTGGATTAATATCATTTTTAATAAGATAGCTTCCTCCTACAATAGTAACATTGTCGATATACCTATTGGCATTTTCAGCAAATTTTTCATTTTTAACCAATGCATATCCGAAATATAAACTAGGCAAAATCGTGACTAAAATGATGGTAGTTAACCACCTATTTATACTTCTTTTCCTAATAGCATCAATCTGCATGGTAATAGGAAACCTGAATATTCTGGAGGCTAATAATGATGATATGGCAATAAATACAGAATTTATTGTAAAGAGATAAAAAGCTCCGAAGAAATAACTGTAATTGCCTGATGCAAGTCCGTAACCAGCGGTGCATAATGGAGGCATTAACGCTGTAGCAATAGCCACACCAGGAATTACATTTCCTTTCAGCTTGCTACTCACAGCTACAATTCCTGCTAACCCTCCAAAAAGAGCAATGATTACATCATAAATGGTTGGACTTGTTCTAGCAAGTATTTCAGAGGCGGCAGTTGAGACAGGGCTTAATAAAAAATAGAGAGTAGAAGTAACCAAACTAGCTCCAACTGCAAATCCAAAATTGCTTATTGACTTTCTAAATAATTCAAAATTATACGTTGCTAAGCTGTATCCAATACCATTTATGGGCCCCATTAGTGGAGAAATTAACATAGCGCCTATAACAACTGCTGTTGAATTAGTATTCAGACCAACTGATGCAACAATAATGGCAAAGACCAAGATCCAAAGATTAGTTCCTTTGAAGGTTATCCCTTTGTTTATTTCTTCATGTATTTTATCAAAGTCTTCTATTTCATTTCGAAGGTCAATGTATTGGAGAAACTTCCTTAGCATAGACGAATGTATTGAATATAAGTTGCAATATAATTCAATAGTGAATAATCGAACTTGATTAATATTTTAAAAAATCAGCACCTATTTCTTTCCAAGATTAATTCTTTTAAGATCAAACAGGTCTTTCCTTCTATCCTTAAGATTTCTTACGCTACCGAATGTATGAAGCTCTCTTAGTAAATCAATATTTACATCTGCAATTAATATCATTTCAGTATTGGGAGTTGCCTCAGCTTTCACTCCGTTAGTAGGAAAAGAAAAATCACAAGGAGTAAACACCATAGACTGAGCATATTGAATATCCATATTATGTACATTAGGTAGATTACCAACACTACCAGCTATCACAACAAAACACTCATTCTCAATAGCTCTAGCTTGTGCGCAATGCCTTACCCTTGAAAACCCATTTTGAGTATCGGTAAGAAAAGGCACAAACAATATATCCATACCTTCATCTGCAAGTAATCTTCCAAGTTCTGGAAATTCAACATCATAACAAATTAAGATGCCTATTTTACCGCAATCGGTATCATAAGTTCTAAGCACGCTTCCACCTTTCATAC
>JBBEBC010000147.1:30357-61830 GCA_040882555.1 Bacteroidia bacterium | reverse complement strand
GAAATATCATCGACTTGTGGGAAGAACTGCTAAAAGAAGATATCCGTGTTGATATAGGTTCTGACCAAACTTCATTGCATAATCCCTTTGCAGGTGGCTATTATCCTGTTGGCTACAGTTTGGAAGAATCTAATACTATGATGGCCGAAAACCCTGAGCGGTTTCATGATGAGGTATATAAAAGTTTAAAAAGACATGCTAAAGCAGTGAATGCTCTTTCTGAAAAAGGGATGTATTTCTTTGATTATGGCAACGCGTTTTTACTCGAAGCCTCAAGAGCCGGAGCAGATGTGAAAGGCACAACCGAAGAATTTAGATACCCTTCATATGTACAAGATATTCTTGGTCCCATGTGTTTCGATTACGGTTTTGGTCCTTTCAGATGGGTTTGCTGCTCTGGTAAGGATGCCGATTTGGATGAAACAGATAGAATTGCAACAGAAGTGCTGGAGGAGCTTTTAGTGGATGCTCCAGAAGATATTAAAGGACAAATTCGAGACAACCTCAATTGGATAAAATCTGCCAAGCAGAATAAGCTAGTGGTAGGCTCTAAAGCACGAATTCTTTATGCAGATGCTCAAGGGAGGATGAAAATTGCTGAGCGATTTAATCAAGCTATTGAGAGTGGAAAAGTGAGTGCTCCCATTGTTTTAGGAAGAGACCACCATGATGTTTCAGGCACTGATTCTCCCTACAGAGAAACTTCAAATATTTATGATGGTTCTCGCTTTACAGCGGATATGGCTGTGCAAAACTTTGCAGGTGATGCATTTAGAGGAGCCACATGGATTTCATTACATAATGGTGGAGGCGTTGGTTGGGGCGAAGTAATGAATGGTGGGTTTGGAATGGTGATCGATGGGAGTTTAGATAGCGACAGAAGGATAAAATCTATGCTTCACTGGGATGTGAATAATGGAATTGCGCGTAGGGCCTGGGCTAGAAATAAGGAAGCAATAACAGCAATCAAAAGAGCCATGGAGATTGAGCCAAAGCTTACTATCACATTAGCCAACGAAGTTGATGATGACATCATTAACAATCTATAGGCTCATGTATATCAGTACAACAAAAATAGAATCTACCTCAGCCTCAGTTCTTGACCAGCAGAAATTGTAGCATTCTCTGATAGCTTATTCAGTTTAATGATGCTTTTGATTTTAATGGCATGCTCCTGAGAAATATCTCTTAGATTTTGCCCATCCTTTACTTTCACCATCTTCTCTTTGGCCTTATTACGTTTTGGCTGTAGATAAACAACTTCACCCGGCTTAAACTTATATTCATCAGAAGCAAGATCATTGTAACGAGGTATTTGAAATGGAATTAAATCGAATTTATCACTCAACGTTTCAGGCGTATCGCCATCTCTGGCGATGATATACTTCACATTATTCCTATAAAGTATCTCCTGTTTTGAACTGATGGGCAAAACAGTAGTTTCAACATCTTTAAGTTTCTGCTCAGAATTTTCTGGTACATAAGGCTTTGCTAAAACCTCCGTATCATACTGAAACAAGCGGTTTTCCTCTATTGTTTTAATAAGAAGTTGGGCATATTTAGGGTTTGTAGCATATCCAGCCTGCTTCAATCCATGAGCCCAGCCTTTATAATCATCCTGCGACAGCAGAAATAAAGAAGCATACCTTGAAGAATTCTTTAAAAACTGAGAATGATCTTCGTAAGAAGCAAGCACAGATTCGTATTTCCTAAAGCATTCGTCTTTTGCATCATCGTCCTTATAAAACGCCGGACCAGTCCAATCCTTTTTGCATTTTATTCCAAAATGATTGTTCGCTTCCATGGCAAGGTCGCTGTTTCCGGCAGATGACTCAAGAATCCCTTGTCCCAATTTAATGGAAGCAGGTATTCCATAGCGTCGCATTTCAGTTTTTGCCGTTTCTTCGTACTTTTCGATGTATTGTGCAGCTGTTTGCCTTGATTGAGCTACAGAAACAATTGGCAACAGGAGAAATAAAATCCACTTCATTCTACAAAAGAACGCTAGAAGAGTGTATGACAATTTGGGTTGGGATTAATTTTTTGAACATCCAATAGTTGAGTTTACTCGCCTTTAGCTAAAAGCAAGAAAATAGAGGAAAACGATACCGTATTTGGAAATGCTTTTTCACTACCTTTGCCGCCCATTTACTTATTTGCCCCATTTATGAAGTTATCTCAATTCAAATTCAAATTACCCCCTGAGCTGGTAGCAGATCGTCCCGTTGTAAACCGCGATGAATCTAGGCTTATGGTATTGAACCGCAAGGATAAAACCATTGAGCATAAGATGTTTAAGGATATTCTTGACTATTTTGAAGACGGAGATACTTTTGTAATCAATAACACAAAGGTTTTCCCAGCCAGAATGTATGGTAACAAAGAGAAAACAGGAGCTAAAATTGAAGTTTTCCTTCTTCGTGAACTAAACGCCGAAAGTCGCCTTTGGGATGTTTTGGTTGATCCAGCAAGAAAGATTCGTATTGGTAATAAGTTGTATTTTGGTGAAGATGATTCATTAGTAGCTGAAGTAATTGATAACACAACTTCCAGAGGAAGAACTTTACGTTTCCTTTTCGATGGTCCACACGAAGAGTTCAAGAAAGTGCTTTATTCATTAGGTGAAACGCCTATTCCGAAATACATCAACCGCAAGCCGGATGAAGAAGATGAAGTTCGTTTTCAGACGGTATATGCGAAAAATGAAGGTGCTGTTGCCGCTCCTACTGCTGGTTTGCACTTTAGCAAAAGCTTGATGAAGCGCATGGAACTTAAGGGAATCAACTTTGCTGAAGTTACATTGCATGTTGGTCTTGGAAGTTTCCGCACAGTGGAAGTTGAGGACTTGAGCAAACACAAAATGGACAGTGAAGAGATGTATGTCTCTGAAGAAGCTGCTGAAATTGTAAATAGTTCAAAATTGGCAAAAGGAAACATAGTAGCTGTGGGCACTACCACGATGCGTGCTATAGAAAGTTCTGTTTCTACTGAGGGTGAATTAAAAGCTTATGAAGGTTGGACGAATAAATTTATTTATCCTCCATACGAATTCAGAGTTGCCAATTCTTTGGTAACGAACTTTCATATGCCAATGAGCACATTGATGATTATGGTTTCCGCTTTCGCGGGACATGATTTTCTGATGGAAGCCTACAGACAAGCAATCAAAGAAGAATATCGCTTTTTCACTTATGGCGATGCTATGTTGATTTTGTGATGCAGGATTTCCACGTAATTGTGGTTGCAGGGGGAAGCGGTTCTAGAATGAAAAGCGTTCTTCCTAAGCAATTCCTCACAATTGCAGGAAAACCATTGCTGATGTATACTCTGGAACAATTTTCTAGAGTATTCCCTCAAATCGAACCTATTCTTGTTCTACCTGCTAATCACCATGCTACCTGGAAAAAGCTTGTTGAAGAGTTTTCCTTTGAAATTAAGCATCATTTGGTGGAAGGAGGCGAGAGTAGATTTCACTCAGTAAAAAACGGACTTGCAAATATTCCATCAGGAATGGTTGCTATTCATGATGGGGTTAGACCTTTTGTAAGTGCAGATACAATTAAAAGGGTTTTTTCGACTGCCTCTGAAAAAGGAAATGCAATCCCCGTTATTTCACTAAAAGATTCAATTCGCAAAATTGATGCTGAAGGCAAATCGCTTGCATTAAATCGCGAAGACTATGTTTTAGTGCAAACACCACAGTGTTTTCGAGTCTCCGAGATGAAATTGGCATTCCAACAAAATTATAGTGAGCACTTTACAGATTGTGCTTCTGTTATGGAAAGCGCTGGATATTCAATGAATTTAGTTGAAGGTAATACTGAAAACATCAAGATTACTACACCGGAAGACCTTCAGTACGCAGAAATGCTCTATTTAAGTGGTTCAAACTCTTCATCATGACTAAAGCGTTCTCGTTTCTTTTTAAGTCCCCTGTGAATTGCTCTAATTGCCAAGACTAATAGAGTTAACAAGATTAACACTCCTCCAATACTGACTATAGTCCCAGCAACAACATTTCCAGCGCAGCTGAGATTGCATGCAAGTGCAATTAGAAGAACCATGAGAATAAAAAACACGGCTAAAGCAAGCAAAATCAACCCAATTTCAGCCAAGATCAACCATGTATTTGTTTGACTAGGATCCGGAGGGCTGAAAAAATTAAAGGGCTGAAAACTAGAGTTAAGGCCTAGGCTAAAAAAGCTAACAACACCAGATACTAATAAGGCTGCATCTAAAGTTTTCCTGAAAGCGTAGCCGGTTGCACTTGCCTTTCCAAATGGGTAAATCAACGCACTTACAAGTGCCATAGAAATGGCAATCCCTCCTATTGCAGATGAAGAATCAGCAAATGAATCTCTTAGGTGAACTCCTGCATAAAAGGATGCAACTCCTAAAAGAACAGATGCTCCAGCAATACTTATTTGGGCAAGTAATTTATTTTGTGCACCCCATCTAGAAACTCTTTTAAACGGAAATCCGAGTGCTATGGCTGGACCGAAAAGCAGCAAGCTCGACCAGGGGAAATTGGATTTAGACTTTTCATTCTGGGCTTTTGTTTCTTGAGTTTTAGCTAGTGAATTTCTATTTGGAGTATTATTTTCAGGAGCGGCTTCTTTCCTTTTAATTTCATTTCCAGATACTTCAGAAAGAGTCTGGTTAGAATGGGTTATTTCTTGCTCGGATAGTAGAGATAACTCATTCGTTGATTCGATACTAGCTGAAGATTCCCTTTCTGGCTCTATAGCATTCTGCTTTATATCAGGTTTTGATTGCTTTTGATTTGACTTAGCATTCGAAGAAAAATCGACATGCCAACCTGGGCGATGTTGTCTCTTAGCAACCTGAACACTTGAGCAAGAATAAAAGATTCCTACAGCGATAAGAGCAAAAACAAGAGATTGCATTGTATTACTGAGGTTCATAGATAAATGTTTTAGCCAAATTAATTCATTCATTGAGACTTTCAACACTGAATAAAAACTCCGAATTTGCGAGCATGAACTTACTTCTTTTAGGATCTGGTGGAAGAGAACATGCAATAGCTTTTAAAATCTCCGAAAGCACTCATTTAACAAAACTATTCATAGCTCCAGGTAATGCTGGCACTGCCTCTGTTGGTGAGAACCTTGATATAAATATCAAGGATTTTGAGGCTATCGCAAAAGCAATTTCTGCAAAGGCAATAGATATGCTTGTTATTGGTCCTGAAGATCCTCTAGTAAATGGCTTGGTTGATTATCTAAGGTCTAAGCCTCAAACAGAGAATATAAAAATTATTGGTCCCACGAAATCTGGCGCTCAACTAGAAGGAAGCAAGGATTTTTCTAAAGAATTCATGTTAAAGCATGGAATACCAACTGCGGCTTATTCTAGCTTTACTCCAGACAGTCTGGATAGTGGAAAAGCTTTTCTTAAAACGATGGAGGCTCCTTATGTGCTAAAGGCATCAGGCTTGGCGGCTGGTAAAGGTGTTGTAATACCAGAAACACTAGAGGCGGCTGAACAAGAGTTGGAAGATATGCTTGGTGGGAAATTTGGAGCCGCAGGTAATGTTGTAGTTATTGAGGAGTTTATGCATGGCATTGAGTGCTCTGTTTTTGTTCTTACTGATGGCAAAGAATATAAGATCTTGCCTGAAGCGAAGGACTATAAGAGAATTGGAGAAAAGGATACCGGTTTAAATACTGGCGGAATGGGAGCTGTTTCTCCAGTGCCATTTTGTGATGAGGCTTTCATGGAAAAGGTAAGAACGAGAATTGTTGAACCCAGCATTCGAGGTTTAGCTGAGGACGGATTGGACTATAAAGGTTTTTTGTTTGTTGGAATTATGAATGTAAAAGGTGAGCCGTTTGTGGTTGAATATAACTGCAGAATGGGAGACCCTGAAACAGAAGTAGTGATGCCAAGAATTGAGAATGATATACTGGAAGTTTTCAACGCTCTTGCTGAAGGCAAGCTATCTGAAGTTGATTTGAAAATTAATCCCAAAACAGCCCTAACCGTGGTTACTGTTTCCGGGGGTTACCCCGGAGATTATGAAAAAGGGAAGAACATTCTTGGTCTTGAAGATGTAGGAGAAGGTTTGGTTTTTCATGCCGGAACGGCTGAAAAGGAGGGCAAAACAATTACCAATGGCGGAAGAGTATTGGCCTTCACTTCATTAGGCGATTCAGTTGAAGAAGCTCGTAGAGGAAGCTACGCTATGATTAACAAGATTTGTTACGATGGCATTTATTACAGAAAAGATATAGGACTTGATTTGATGTAGTTATTCTACAATTATCTCTGGCGACTCGGGTTTGTCCTCATCATTTTTAGCATCATCACCCTTCAGATAACTGGGCAATTCCATACCTGCCATTTTGAATAAATCATTTAATGGAGGAACCGTTTGCATCATACCTGAAACAAAGTTGGCTGTATTGGTTTTGCCGTTAGCAGAACCACCACCATCCCAAACAGTGATTTTATCAATCTTAATATTCTTAACAGCTTCAACTTGAATTCTGACAAGTTCTGGCAATTTCTCTGCAATTAAGAAGAGAACTGCTTTTGAAGGATCACCTCCAGCGGCAGCTACAATGTCTTTATAACCTTCTGCTTGTTTAGTAAGAATCTCAAAAGTACCTCGTGCTTCAGCGTCCATTTTAGCGAAGATTGCATCCGCTTCGCCCTTGGCTCTTCTACGAGCTTGTTCTGCATCTGCTTCGGCTTCAATAATTGCCTTCTGTTTCGCAATTTCTGCAGGTATAACAATGTTTGCTTCCTGAGTAGCTCGTTCTCTTTGAGCCCTAGTTTGCTCAGCTGCTTTTTCAGCCTCATAGGCCAATTCAAGGGCTTTAGCCGTTTGTACTTTCTCTGCTGCTACAGCAATTCGCAAAGCTTCAGCTTCTTTTTCTCTTCTTGTAGCTTCTGATGCTGCTATCACAATTTTTGCAGAGTTCTCCCCTTCAACAGCAATGGCATTAGCTTCAGAGCTTTTTATACGAGTATCTCTTGTTGCTTCAGCTTTAGCAATAGATTCGTCTCTATTTGCATTGGCAATATTGATTTCCCTATCACGATTTGCATTAGCAATATTTATATCTCTATCTCTAATAGTTTCTGCTATTCTTATTTCTTTATCTCTATCGGCTTCGGCCTTTCCAATTTCTCCAAATCGATCTTGCTCTGCTACACTTTTCTTAGCCTCGTTTATTGCTTTTGCAGCAGCTTCCTTTCCTAAGGCTTCAATATAACCTGACTCATCACGAAGGTCTGTAACGTTAACATTTATAAGCTTCAAACCTATTTTACGTAATTCAGAATCTACATTTGAACTAACATTAGCAAGAAACTTATCTCTATCGGAATTGATTTCTTCAATATCCATAGTAGCAATCACCAAGCGTAACTGCCCAAAAAGTATATCCTTAGAAAGCTCTTGAATTTGCTCCATTGAAAGTCCAAGTAAACGCTCAGCAGCATTCATCATACTATCAGGCTCTGTTGAAATTGCGACAGTGAAACGGCATGGAACATCTACTCGAATATTCTGCTTACTCAGGGCATTTGTTAAATTTGTTTCAATGGATATAGGCTGAAGATCTAGAAAAGCAAAGCTTTGAAATACAGGCCATATAAAAGAAGCTCCACCATGAATACATTTTGCCGAAGAGCCAGAACCGTCGGCCCTATTGCCTGTTTTGCCATAAACGACAAGAATTTTGTCTGAAGGGCAGCGCTTGTAGCGTGATAAAATAGCCGCGAAAGTAACAAAGAGAACAACCGCGAAGAGTCCAATAATAATAAGTTGAGACATGAAAATTAATTTATATTTTTTCTACAATTAGTGTTGTATTGATAAGACCTGTGACTTTAACACTTATGCCAGTAGGCAAAGCTTCTCCTTTAGTAATGGCATCGAGTTCTCTTAGGCTTCCTTGAACGCTTACATGAACTTTTCCATGACCATTTCCTTCCGCAGGAATGCGCAAATAAACACTTCCCTGCATGCCTATTGCATTAGACATGACTAGGTTTCCACTCTGGGTCATGCCACTAAGCCACTTAAACATATATAAAACCAAGACAACTAAAATGACCCCAATTATTGCTCCGCCAATTACAGCCACAACTTCACCAAAATGAGGATAAAGGGCAATTCCTCCCCAGCCTAGGCCGAGAATAAAATTGATAAAATTTCTTAACGTAAACAGCTCAAATGGGGCGACACCAGCGGTGTCTGTATCACCCGGTCCACCAAGATCAATATCCGAACTAAGATCACCAGAAAAATCTGCATCCGTTTCTGCAGCGCCATCCATTCCAAGAAAGGTTGCAAACATTTGAATGGTAAAAAAGAGCGTTGCTGGCAAAGCAATTAGCCACAATACTTTTTCAAACGAATCGAGAGAGTTCCAACAGGTTTCCATATTCTGAATATGGGTTGAAAATACAATAAAAATATACTTATGCTGTCTTTTCTGTTGAAATATACGAACTAGGAAAACGGTCGTGCCTAGCTGCTACATCTTGCTTTAAGATTCTACACATTTCTTTGTAAAGCTCAGGCAAGCGCTCCCTGAATTCAAGCGGAGCTTCAAAGTAATGCTCAACACAAACAGCCCAGAATTCATGAATGTTTGTTGCAGCATATTCTCTTAAGAAGAAATCTTTACTATTTAATTGCATTTCTTTAAATACTTGGAGTGCTTTTGTGGTCCATCTATCAAAGCCATTAAGCATATTTCTATGCTCAAAATAATCAAGATAGAGCGCATGGGCCAATTCGTGAAGTCCGAGGTTAATCTTATCACTCTCGTTGTCAATACCATGTTCCAGATGCGGCCAAGAAACCAAAATAATTCCCGTGTGATAAACTGTTAAACCTTTAACGTATCTCTCAAAGAGCCTTGAATAAAATATATCTGGAAAGATTGCAACCCTGTGAAAATGAGGAAATAAGAAATTATTAAATCCGAAGGTTACTTGAATCATCAAGGCTCCGAAGGTGAGTATCATTTCATTATTGATATCAATACCCTGTCTGCCAACGAACCATTTTGTTCTCAGGAGAAGTAGAAGCCTGTTTCTAAACACTATAGATTCATTGGTGTCTAGCAATCTGTAAAAAGGAATTTTCTCCGTGAGAAAAGCATCAAGTTCCTTAACATTTGGCTTGTAATCAAGTCGGCGATAGTGATTCAAATCGCCTTGCTTCAGCAAAAGAATCTGCTTTAGTCTTGTATTACTAAAATAAAGTTGTTTTCTAATAATTCGCGTTGAGTAATAAACAGCATATACTAATAATACTGCCCCTACCCTCTTAATTGGCGACACGAAAAAACAACTTAGGCAGTTGCAAGGTTCATTTGTATAGGTGCACTTTCATTTTGACCAAACATCTTCATGGTTCTAAAATGACTGGCAATGGCTGCTCCAAACGTATCAATATTATTGTATTGCACACCAAATTCCTCACATCTCTTCATGACTATCTTAGAGATTTCTGGATAATGAACGTGGCTCACTTTCGGAAACAGGTGATGTTCAATTTGATAATTTAGTCCCCCTACAAACCAAGAAATTAGCTTACTATTCATAGCAAAATTTGATGTTGTTCTTACCTGATGAACAGCCCATGCATCTTCTATAGACAATTTCCCATCTAATTCATATGCATCAACAAATTCAGTAGTTTCTACAACATGAGCTAATTGGAATACCAAAGAAAGAGTTAAGCCTAACACCGCACTCATTAGGAAATACCCAATTAAAAAAGGTCTAACTCCAACAAATGCAATAGGAATGGCCATATAGAATACGATGTAAAGAACTTTAGAAACCCAAAATAAAATATGCTCCTGCATTGGGATTTTATTGATTTTGGTGCCGTTTATTTCCTGTTTAAAATACTTGTCCATGTCAGTGAGCAAAGCCCATAGAACAGAAGATATAGCATATAAAGGAACCATGTAGATATGCTGATACTTGTGAGCTGGTTTGTGTGGCTGTGAATAGCAATGGCGTAAAACCGGCGATTTAGCAATATCGTCATCAACACCATCAATATTGGTATATGTATGGTGAATAATATTGTGCTTAATTTTCCAAATAAATGCATTAGCTCCAAGCGCATTCATGGTAAGACCCATGATGTAATTTAAATTCTTGCTAGTTGAATAGCTGCCATGACAAGCGTCATGCATGACGCTAAAACCAATGCTAGCTAAAATAAATCCAAGTGCAGCGCAAGATAAAAGCGCAGCCCAAATTGGTAATACTTGAGCAAGCAGAACCACATAAAGAATTACTGCAGCTGGAATAAGAGTGAGCGATTTAATATACAAACGCCAATCGCCTGTAGAAGCTTGATTCGTTCTCTCAAAATACTCTCTCACATCATTGTTAATAGCCTCTGAAAAGGAGTTGTTCTTGTTGTTAAAGCTGACTTTTTTCAAAAATTTTCAATTTAGAATTTGAGATTGTAAAGGTATGGCAAAGCGAGTTAACACAAACAATATGTGCTCCACTACTTTACAAAGCCATTATTTCAGCAATCTTTATGATTGTTTCGTTGACATCAATATTGTGCTTAACAGCATTTTCAAGCGGGGTAAAAGAAACTTTCCCGGCAACCTGTCCGGTCATTACTCTTGTTTTCCCATCAAGTAATGCCTCCGTAGCCTCATAACCAAGTCGAGTAGCTAAAACCCTATCCATACAAGTAGGATTTCCACCTCTTTGAATATGCCCCAAAATGGCCACTTTAGTTTCTAGCTTATCAAATTTTTCCTGAACAATTCTAGCAATTTCGAATGCCCCACCGGCATCATCGCCTTCGGCAACAATGATAACGTGACCAGACTTCTGCCTTTTCCAACCTCTTTCGAGTTGAGCGATAAGCTTATCAAGGTGAGTTTTTGTTTCTGGAATTAGGATAGCTTCAGCACCACAAGCTATCCCGCTTCTTAATGCAATTAATCCCGCATCGCGTCCCATCACCTCAACAAAAAACAACCTATTATGCGAGCTAGCAGTATCACGAATATTATCTACCGCATGAACAACAGTGTTGATGGCTGTGTCGTATCCAATGGTAAAGTCTGTTCCGTAAAGATCATTATCAATGGTTCCAGGAATACCAATTACCTTGATTTCAGGAAACTCAGTGGCAAGAACATCTGCACCTCTGAATGAACCATCACCACCAATAACAACTAAACCTTCAATTCCTGCTTTAAACATATTTTCAGCAGCCTTCCTCCGACCTTCAGGATTCAGAAACTCTTTGCTACGAGCGGTTTTGAGTATGGTACCTCCTTTTTGTATGATGTTTCCTACGGCAGTAGAATCTATTTCACGAAAGTCTCCATTGATAAGACCTTCATAACCAGCAACGACTCCAGTTACTTTAATATTTCTATATGTGGCTGTTCTAACAACTGCACGAATGCAAGCGTTCATCCCGGGGGCATCTCCACCGGAGGTGAGAACTGCTATATGTTTCATTTATTCAAGGTGTTAATGCGACACAAAGATATTTAAAACGAATTAAACAGATTATGGTTCAAATTCCAAAGCGCCTAAATCTGGAGCAGTATCTGAAATGCGACTATTTCCCTTAATATCTTCAGGAATTGCAGGTGCTTCATTTACCACTTCAATAGAGCCAAAATCTCTTGCTGGCGAAGCTTCCAGAAGACCATAATTCTGCCCTTGAGTATTCTTAAACTCAGGATTTTCATTGAAGATACAATTGGTAAAACGACTTGCATCGTTTTGAGAAATATCATCATTATTTAAACGAATAAGACTGTTCTCAAAGTTCCAATTAAAGGCCGCGTCTGGAAGTCCATCGGCTTCAAGTTCGTTATCACCTTGAAGATTTCCGTAAACTATTCCATTTCTAAATCTAAAATTCATATCAGCTACAAACACCGCGTTGTTTGCACCTTGCCGAGCATTACTTAGGTAAACAGAAACCTCGCTTCTAACAGAAGCTCCCCAATAATTTGCAATGGTATTGTGGCGGAAATTATACTCTCCTCCGTTAATTAGAGCCAATGCATGTGAACCGCAATTAGAAATCACATTATTCCAAGCATTTATGCGATAGTTCACAGCATAAAGACCGAAAACGGTCATATTTCTGATTCTGGTATTGCTCAAAGTAAGCTGCCTCGGCAAGCCTTGACCTAGTTCAACCACATCTTCCGCCTGAATACCAATATTGCCATTCTTGATTACTGCGTAATTAATGACATTACCAGTGCTTCCCTGGTTTATCCATATTCTATCCCATTGGCCTGATTCTTCTCGATAAGCCTCTTCTTTTCTTACTCCTTGAAAAATAACAGAATCTTCGCGGGTTCCATTTACTATTAGAGTTCCTTGTTTGTAAACCCAAAGACCTGAGTTATTATAAAGATAAACCTCTGTTCCTGCTTCGATGGTAAGTGTGCAGGCCGAATCAACCGCTAGGTAGCCAATAATTACCTTTGGCTTTTCATTTGTCCAAGTAGTATTGCATTCTACAACTGAGAACGCCGGAAATCCGTTTGCGGGGAAATTAGTAGGTCTGAAGAAATCTGCATTCCTGCCGTAGGCAAGAAGTTTAACATATTGAACATTACCATTGGTTTCGAACCGAATGCTATCCTCCACCACGAAAGGATTCAATAAATTATTGGGATCAATGGTGACTTCTGCAAAAACAAAAACACTGTCTTCACCTTCAATTTCCAAGTCTGTGAGGTCATCCGATGGGAATCCATCGATATTCAGTCTGAAAGGCGAGCTGTTGCCTCCTTCAAGTTTAATTCTAGAAATTTTAATCTTGTCCTTGCTGTTGTTGTAAATCTTAAATCGCTGAGTTACACTTCCCAAGGTAACGAATACCGTATCAAAATAAACCGTATCAACAGAGAACGAAAGCTTAGAGGCAGGATCGGTATCCAAAACATCTTTGCGGCAGGAACTCTGAGATAAAATTAATGTGAAAATCAGCGTTACAGTTAAAAAAGGGGCAAAGAGTTTACTCATAAGTTTCCGGCGAGGGATATAACGGTAAATGTAGTTGAATATTACTTTTTTAAGCAAAGCGAGAAGCAATCAATTATCAAACTTAAGCCTGAGTCGCTCCACCGGATTGCCCAAGGCAATGTGTTGATCAACAATTTCCTGAACATCTTCAAGCTGCACATTCCCATAAAAAACTCCTTCAGGATAAACCACCACCGTGGGACCTTGCTCGCAAAGATCAAGGCAACCAGCCCTTTGAGCTCTGATAGGCATATCGAGATGTTTATCTTTAATTGCCTTTTTGAAAGCTGCTACCAATGCTAAACCGTGTTGTTCACCACAGCTGGGGCGAGGTGCATTTTCTGGACGCTGATTGGTGCAGATAAATAAATGCTTCTCGTATTTCAATTTAGATTCCATTTTGCAAATGTATGGGAACAATGCTTTTAGAAAGGTGTTCGGATTAGTGTAAATTACAAACATGAAAACAGTACTTATTACAGGAGGAACAGGATTGATTGGCATGAAGTTGTCGAAGATGCTTAAACAAAAAGGCTACACACTTCATTTGCTCAGCCGCAGTAACACTCCTGTTGAGAATTACGATAAAGTCTTTACCTGGAATATTCATCAGCGAGAACTAGATGAAACAGCCTTAGATGGAGTCACGGATATCATTCATTTGGCCGGGGCAGGAATTGCAGATGCCAGGTGGACAGATTCAAGAAAAGAGCTCATTATTAGCAGCAGGGTAGACAGTATTGCTTTGATTGAGGAAAGTTTAAGAAAAAGGAATCAGAAAGTTCAATCGCTTATTAGTGGCTCGGCGGTTGGCTGGTACGGTGCCAGAACCGATGCCATGACTCATGTAGAGGCTGAGCCTGCGGCGGATGATTTTATGGGCGAAACATGCAGAAAGTGGGAATTGGCTGTAGATGCTTTTGATGATATTGCTGAAAGAATTGTGAAAATTAGGACAGGTGTGGTTTTAGCTAAAGATGGCGGCGCTTTACCTACTATGAAAATGCCATTCAACTTTTTCGTTGGATCTCCATTAGGTTCTGGCAAACAGCAAATTCAGTGGATTCATTTAGAAGATATTTGTAGGGTGTTTTTGGATGCCGTAGAGAATGATGCCTATCGTGGAGCGTATAATGCAAGTGCCACTGAATCGTGTTCAAACAGAGAGTTTTCAAAAACGCTAGCAAAGGTTATGAACCGCCCCATTTTACCAATAACGGTCCCTTCGTTTGCTTTAAAAATGGTATTAGGAGAAATGAGTGCGGTTGTTCTTGAAGGTAGTCGGGTTTCTAATAAAAAACTGCTGTCGCAGGGATTTGAATTCAAGTTTAATAATCTTGAAGATGCCCTTAAAGATTTGCTAGATGGGAGTAAATAGAGCAGGAAATTTAATTATTCGATTTGATTATCAATTGATTAAGACAATTAACAATAACTTAATCTACCTTTTAAGTAGGATATCAAACATTCTGTTCTATGTTTGCAGCATGAGATTTCAGAAAAACATGTGTTGCTGGTGTATGATGCATAATTGCCATCTTTTTCGGTTCCCAGATTAACTCTAATGGAAGCAATCCCAGAAGTATCGGAAACCTCGTGAAAGTCCTTAAGGCCGGTCTTTTTCAAGGTGCTACAACTGCGGCTTTCGCTCGGGATTACTCATTTCTCATGATTGTAATCGTGACGATACCTATCTAGTTCAGCTAAAACTGAGTAACAACCTCATTACTTTGAGTTAAGCAACAACAATAAATGCCTTTGCTCATTTTGAGCTTTGCAGTGCCTCGTCGGCGGAAGGCCTCTTTCTTTTTCCTTAATGAAAAAGAAACAAAAAATCAAGGCTAAAGAACTTTAACGTTCCGATGAACTCCGGGTTGCGGAGTGACGAAAACTAGCATTTTATGCTAAAATGCTTCAAACAGCTCGTCGCTCT
Organism: Bacteroidia bacterium; assembly: GCA_040882555.1. Lineage (GTDB taxonomy): Bacteria > Bacteroidota > Bacteroidia > M30B66 > M30B66 > M30B66. Next base: position 46,868 of record JBBEBC010000147.1, on the reverse strand, counting down.
ATTCGCAACCCCTTCGTATCGGAAACCTCGTGAAAGTCCTTAAGGCCGGTCTTTTTCAAGGTGCTACAACTGCGGCTTTCGCTCGGGGTTAATTATTTCTCCCGATTGAAAGCGGGACGCTACCTATCTAGTTCAGCTAAAGCTGAGTAACTTTCCACAAAATGGAAGTTGATAGATTGAGCTTACGATAAAGTCACTGAAATGAATAAGGAAAACACCATTAGTAAAAATACTCGCATAGCTATTTCGATTAGTTAGACTAAAAGCATTCATCTCATGTTTATTCTATGTTAGGGGGAGTGATTAAATTACTAAGGGAATGTTAAGAAGGGGTGGGCTTTACCTCAAAGCATTCATACAGGACGTAAATGCTAGCAAATAGACCTATTTAAAAACCTCAGCTACAATAATATACCAAACGGGAAAACTGATAATAACTGCTGCAATCGTTTTAATAAATATACCTGCCAAAGCGCCTAATAAAGTGCCGGCTCCAGAAAGGCTTGCCTGAGAAAGAGTGCGGCCTTCCATCATATCGCCAATGATGGCTCCAAGAAGCAATCCACCAATCATTCCAAGGGGGGTAAAAAACATACCGACAATCATTCCCACGATACTGCCCCGAATACCCGTTTTTGTAGCTCCAAAAATTCTTGCACTGAAAATAGGTATGGTGTAATCGAGGATGAGAACCACCACAGTTAAAATTCCAAAAAGGATAAGACTTGTGTCCGAAAAAGGATATCCATTAAAATGAAGAAGCAAAACTGCCGCATAGTTAAAAGGAGGACCCGGCAAGCCCGGTAAGATGCAGCCGGCAATGCCAATCAGGGTTAAGAGAATTGTAAGTATGATAAGCCAAATGGGCATTTTTTCAATTTATTAGAGATTTCTATAAACACATAAGTCATAGTTCGACAAGCTCACTATGATTTAGTGTTTACTTTATTTAAAGCCTGACCTAAATCAGCTTTTAGTAATTCAGGGTCTTCTAAGCCAATGTAAAGACGAACAAGGTTTCGAGAAACAGTGGTGTTCTTGTAAGAAGGAGCGCTTTCTAAAGCACAAACAGGAAAAGCAAGCGATTCGTACCCTCCCCAAGAGCACGCTAAAAGAAAATGCTTTAGTGCATCACAAAACCGTTCAACACCTTGAATATCAGCCGATTTAATTACTAGACTAAACATACCTGCACAGCGATCCATCTGACTCTTGGCCAATTCAACTTGTGGATTATTCTCTGAAAAGGGCCATAGTACTTTATCTACATTTGGGTGATTCTCAAGCCATGGAACGAGGTAAGCAGCCGTGTCGGCCGACCTGTGCACTCGCAATTCGAGTGTTCTTAAGCCACGAATCAAAAGCCAAGCATCGTTAGGAGAAATATTGCATCCAAGAGTCATCCATTCTGAAGCAAAAAGTTTCTTTATCATTTCGGAACTTCCACAAATAGCTCCTGCAACTACATCTGAATGACCATTGAGGTATTTTGTAGCCGAGTGCACCGAAAGGTCTATTCCCATGGTACATGGCTTCTGAAAAACGGGAGAAGAATAAGAATTGTCAATGATGCTAATGAGATTATTCTTTTTGCAAAACCGAGCAACAGCTCTGATATCCTGCATTTCGAATGTCATTGAGTTAGGACTTTCTATAAAAACTAAACGTGTTTGAGAGTTTAATGCGGCTTCATAGTTCTCGATTTTTTCACCATCAATATAGGTTACATCAACCCCATAGCGTGAAAGGAGATTACTGAAAAGCTTGGTAGTCCAACTATATGGTTTTTGCACACAAATAACATGATCGCCAGCTTTTAGATTTCCCATAACGGCTATAGAAACTGCGGCGCTGCCGGATGAACAAACGAGCGCATCATCAGTAGATTCGAGTGCTGCCAGTTTTTTTCTAAGAATAGCAACCGTTGGATTATACCCTCGGGTATAAAAAGGTTTTTCGAACTCCTGTTTAAGACTTTCCCTCATAGAGGAAACAGAATCGAAACAGAAGTTGGATGACTGAATCTGCGCCGGGGCAACCGCATTGTAATAGTTTTCGCGATCCTCGCCAAGTTGATGAAGAATTGATGTGATGCTTTCCATGACGCTAAAGTAATTGAATCATCAGTCCAATAATATAGAATTCAGATGGACAGTTTTGTGTATTATTCGTATACAATAATTTACATTCCCGTTTGCAGTTTTGAGGTATGCAACACAGGGGCGAAATCTTAGAAGTGGCAGTCAGGAAAAGCGGTATTCCTCTAACTAGGATTGTAGATAAATTGGGTAAAAGTCGTAAATGGATTTACAATCAATTTGAAATGCCCGATGTTCCCTTAGATATTATCATTGAGATTGGCAAAGTGATTCATCATGATTTTACGTTTGATATTGATGAATTAAATTCGGCTTCAAAGTCCAAATCATTGTCAGAAGTAGATGAAGAAAGGAATTATGAGGGGAATGAAGTGCATTATTGGAAGAACAAATACCTCAGTCTACTTGAAGAATTCAATTCGTATTTGAAGCGTCACAAGGAAAATCAATGAGTGATGTTACCTTATTCTACAAAAGATTTGATTTTACTAAATAAAGTCAAGTAAGGTTTATCTTTGCGCCCCTATGGCTAAAGACAAACCGAAAGAAAGCGCTGAAATGAGCTTCCTTGATCACTTGGAAGCGTTGCGCTGGCATTTGATACGCGCAGCTATAGCTATTGTGCTTTTCGGTTCGCTAGCATTTATCTTCAAAGATGTAATTTTTGATGGAATTCTGTTGGCTCCTAAATATGACACGTTTCCAACCTACCGCTTCTTTTGCAATTTGTCGCAGTGGTTGTTTCATGATGATAGTATTTGCCTGAAGGATTTGAATTTCGAATTAATTAGCATTCAGATGTCGGGACAGTTTTCGGCTCATATTACGATTGCTTTTATAACGGGTTTGATTCTTTCGTTTCCTTATTTGCTATGGGAAGTTTGGCGCTTTATAAAGCCTGCTTTATACGATAAAGAAAGAAAAGCTGCCAATGGAATGGTGTTTTGGAGTTCCCTGCTATTTGCTTTAGGCATAAGTTTCGGGTATTTTGTAATTACTCCTTTAAGTGTATATTTTTTCGGGAATTACCAGGTTAGTGAGCTAGTAAAAAATCAAATTAGTCTTAACAGTTTCATTTCAACGGTAGCAAGTACCACTTTTGGAGCTGGTATTATTTTCGAATTACCTATTGTGATTTACTTCCTTGCAAAAGCAGGGCTTACCGGACCTGCATTCTTAAGAAAAACCAGAAAAGTGGCCTATGTGCTTATTCTTATTCTTTCGGCAATCATCACTCCACCGGATGTAACAAGCCAAATTATAGTTTCTATTCCTGTTTTTTTACTTTATGAAATAAGTATATACCTTGCAGCTAGGGTAGAAAAACAAAGGCTTAAATCCTAAAAAAGTCCTTACCTATTAAAATTTCTTACCTTTGTGACTTCAAATTTTTAATATGAATATCTCCATTTTATTGGGTGTTATTGGTCCATGGCAAATTGCCCTAGTTGTTGCTCTTGTTTTGTTGATGTTTGGAGGCAAAAAGCTTCCTGAACTTATGAAGGGAATTGGGCAAGGCATAAAGGAATTTAAAGATGCCAAAGACTCAACGAAGAAAGAAGATCTTCCTGAGAAGAAAACTGAATCCTAAGTTTGCGTATGTATTCATCCCTGGCCGAAGTCCAATCGGCATTAGCCGCAGGCAACACGACCATTGAGTCAATTACTCAGCATTATTTAGCCAAAATTGAAGATCGTAAGTCACTAAATGCTTTTTTAGAAGTGTTTACTGAGGATGCTATTGCTCAAGCTAAGCTTGCTGATGAGAAAAGAAAAAATGGTAAAGCTGGAAAGCTTTCCGGGATGGTTATTGGCATAAAAGATAATCTCTGTTATAAAGGTCATCAGGTTTCTGCATCCAGCAAAATACTCGAAGGCTTTGAATCTATTTACACAGCAACAGTTGTTGAACGATTGATAGCTGAAGATGCTGTTATTATTGGTCGACTGAATTGTGATGAATTTGCTATGGGAAGTTCGAATGAAAATTCGGCTTTCGGTGTAGTGAAAAACCCCTTAAATGAAAAATTGGTTCCTGGTGGTTCATCAGGAGGTTCGGCTGTGGCAGTTGCTGCGGGACTTTGTTTGGCTGCTTTAGGCACTGATACTGGCGGTTCTATTCGTCAACCTGCCTCTTTTTGCGGAGTAGTTGGTTTAAAACCGACGTATGGTAGAGTTTCCCGCTGGGGATGTATTGCTTATGCCTCTTCGTTTGATCAAATTGGTCCTTTAGCAAATAATGTAGCAGATTGTGCTATCATTTTGGAAGTAATGGCAGGGCCCGATCAATATGATGCTACTCTATCGCAAAGAGAAGTACCTGAATTTAGTAAGGAGCTCGTTGTTTCGGGTAAAAAGAAGATTGCATATTTCAAGGAATATATTGATAATGATGGACTTGACCCTGAAATCAAATCGAAAATAAAGAGCTTAATTGAAGAGCTCAAGGCTGAAGGCCATGATTTAACAGAGCTTACTTTTCCATATTTAGATTACGTAATTCCAGCTTATTATATTCTAACTACGGCCGAAGCTTCATCAAATCTTTCGAGGTATGATGGAATTCATTATGGTTACAGAAGTAAAAAAGCAACAGATCTTGAAAGCACCTATAAACTTTCTCGGTCTGAAGGTTTTGGAAAAGAAGTACAAAGAAGAATCATGCTAGGAACTTTTGTCCTTAGCTCAGGATATTACGATGCCTACTATTCTAAAGCGCAGAAAGTAAGACGCATGCTTAGAGATGAGACCAATGAGATTCTGAGTAATCACGATTTCATCTTGTTGCCAAGTACTCCGGGTACGGCATTCCCGATCGGGGAAAAGTCGAACGACCCTATAAAAATGTACCTTGAAGATATTTACACGGTACAATCGAATCTTTGCGGCATTCCGGCAATTTCTATCCCGCTCGGAAAACACAGTAACGGACTACCTTTTGGAGTCCAGTTAATGACGAAAAGCTTCCATGAGTCAGAGTTATTAGGTTTCGCTGCCGCGATGATGGCAAATAGTGACGTTCAAACGGCCTGATAATTACTTTAGGCATTGCTGCTCATTGTATTTGCTTAGAATTCCTAATATTGTCTTTTTTAACAAAGAGTAATATTCGGGATATTTCAATGCAAGGAAAAAACCCAGCTAATACAAGTAAGCTCCCATTGCATTACAGTGGTTTTGCTGTATTGCTAATTTACATTGGCTTTTGCGCTTGGTATTATTTAGAAAGAGTATGTTATGCCGATTCTGCACATATGCTTTTTAAGATAATTCAATCGGGCAGCTTTAATATTGAAGCGGGTCGTTATCCTCAAATAATTACGCAAATTCCCGTATTTATGGCTTTGAAATTTGAGCCCAGCCTCAATTTTATAGTCCTGCTTTATTCGCTTTCTTTCCCCATATTTTTTGCCAGTTGTGCTATAGTATCTTATTATAAATACCATAATAAATGGGCTCCAGCACTTCTTGTTTTTGCTTTAATAGGCTCTGTTAATTATGGGTTTTTTCACTGCGCAACAGAAACACATCAGTCAATAGCCTGGGGCTTGCTTTTTTATTCGTGGATGATGAATCCAAGGGTTCCACATGAGAACGAGTTAAAAAATCTCCCTTATTTGGTGAGTGGTTTGGCATTTGCTGTTTTAGCTATGCATTCTCATCCGGTAGGATTTTTCTTTATCATTTTTTCAATTGGCTATTTCTTCACTGAGAGAAAAGAATTCAAAAATCCCATACCTTATATTGTTCTTGCACTTATTGCTATCCTAAGTATTTACAAAACCTCAAGTACAGATGCCACTTCGTATGAAGGACAGTTCCTGTCGCTTATTCCTCAATTCCCAGAATTGATAGCAGACTTTTCAAATAACTGGAGCTGGGATTATTTCATTGAAGAAAGCGACAAGACCTATATGCTGCTTTGGATTGCATTTTTTACTGGTGTTTTTTGGATGATTAGCAGGAAAAAGTTTTTGAGGCTCGCGTACTATGTTGCATTTAACCTTGGATTCTTGCTATTTACCTTACTTATTTATCACAAAGGAGATTCTTATCTGATGATGGAAAGAGCATTTATGCCTTTAGCTTTCACTTTGGCTGCTCCTATTTTCGACTTGTTCTCCGAAAGCACTTCAAATCGAACACAGTACATTCAACTAGCAGGTTTAGGACTTATTTTTCTACTTGCATTTAATGGTGTGCAAAAGAAAGGTAACTTCATGAGCAGCAGGCTGAGTTACATAGATGAGATACATCAACAGCTAAAAGCTGATAAAATATGCCTTAGAACCAATCAGGTTGACATGTATAAAGTTCAGGTTCCTTGGCCATTTTGTTTTGAGAGTCTTTTATATAGTGGCTCAAAATATGGAAAAGAGGGCTGCTTCACGATTTCTATTCTCAACGAAACTGAATATGAAGAAGCAGATAAAGTATCAGCCGATAATCTGATCGTTCCTAGTTTCTTTGGAGGTTTAAGCATTTACAGCCTAAACAAGAAATATTTTGACTTGGCACCAGGAGCCTATGTCCTAAAAACAGACTGATTTAAAGAATTGCCTGAGTTTAGAATCTAGTCCTGTAAAATTAAGGCGGGTTTGTGAACAAATCTGTGTTGATTTTGAATTGGATTTCCTTCGAGGGTGTAAAAAAATCATTTAGGTTTGAGCAACCTCGTTGCATACTATATCGTTATAAAATGGGGTTTATATTGTGAAAGCAGCCAAAAGCGGCAAATGAGTATGAAGTATTTAATAAACCTGTTTCTTATTTCCATTATAATTAGTCATCAAATTGATGCTCAAACCCTGAGATCGTCGCGTGATACTACATTAGAATTGCAGGCTGATGACCCTATTGCAGCAGCATTAGACAGCCTTGCTTATATGAAACTTTTTGAAACAACTCGCTTTGGAGGTGAATTCGGCAGACCTGGAAATTTTGGTTTTTCTCCTGATTCTATCCCACTTTACCCACCAGAAGTTATTGCCGAACGTATTAGAAAAATGGATGCCCAGTCGCCATTTAAGTTGATTTATAACAAGGAGGTTCAAGCATATATTTCTATGTATTCAGTAAGAAAACGCGAGCAGGTTTCAAGAATGCTTGGGCTATCTGAACTTTACTTTCCTTTGTTTGAAGAGGCTCTTTCGAGACATAAAATGCCTTTAGAGCTAAAATACCTCGCCATTGTAGAGTCAGCTTTAAATCCTGCAGCGAGATCACGAGTTGGCGCTCAAGGCCTTTGGCAATTCATGTATGCAACCGGAAAGCTTTTTAAACTCGACGTAAGCAGTTATGTTGATGAACGTTGCGACCCTATTCAATCTACCGAGGCGGCTTGCCTTTATATGAAATATCTGTATTCTATTTACAAAGATTGGTCATTAGTATTGGCAGCTTATAATAGCGGCCCGGGTAACGTTAATAAAGCTATTCGCCGTTCCGGCGGAAAGACAAACTATTGGGATTTAAGGCCATATCTGCCAAAAGAAACAGCAGGTTATGTTCCGGCATTTATTGCAGCAGCATATGTAATGACATACACCCGTGAGCACAATTTATACCCTATCATGCCGAAGGCAATATTTAGTGAAATTGACACGCTTCACATCAATAAAAAGGTCACATTTAGTCAATTATCACAGGTTTTGGATATGCCAGTTGAAGATATCGCATTCCTAAATCCAGCTTATTTGCATAATCTTATTCCATCAACTGATAAGTATTATGTACTAACACTTCCTAAATCTAAGATTGCAACCTTTATTAATAATGAAGCAATCATTTACGATTATAAATCACCTCAGCAAAGCAGGCTAGATAGTCTAATGACTATAAATAATGTAAATACCCCTGTTAATACAAAGATTCATACCGTTAGATCAGGAGAGAGCCTTTCAATTATTGCTAGAAAATATGGTGTTACGGTAAATGAGATTAAGCGTTGGAATAACCTAAAAACTTCTCGCCTTCTTCGTGGACAAAGGCTAAAAGTTAGTCCTTCAAGAGAAGCACAAGTGAAAGAAGCTGTTGGAGAACTTTCTGAAGATGCTAAGACAGCTGATAAACAAGAATCGTCACCAGCACCTAAAAAGGAATCTGTTTCGTATTACAAAGTCAAACCTGGTGATTCACTTTGGAAAATATCTGTAAAACACGGAATGACATTGGATGAGTTAAGAAAACTGAACGGACTTTCATCAAGATCGGTCATTAAGCCAGGAATGAGATTAAAAGTGAAACCTCAATAATAACAGATCGATTAAGACAATAAAAAAGCCTCTGCAGAAATTCTGCAGAGGCTTTTGTTTTAATACTATTTAGTTAGCTGTTAAGCTTCAAATGGTTGAATCGAAACAAAAGACTTATCATCTCCACGACGCTTAAATTGAACAGTACCATCAATTAATGCGAATAGAGTATGGTCTTTACCCATCCCAACATTTTCTCCAGGATGGTGTTTTGTGCCACGCTGACGAATGATAATATTTCCGGCAATAGCCAATTGACCTCCAAAGATTTTAACCCCTAGACGTTTACTATGCGATTCACGTCCGTTTTTCGAACTACCCGCCCCTTTTTTGTGTGCCATGACGTTTAATTTTTAGGCTTTGATGCCTTCGATCTGAATTTTAGTGAATTGTTGACGATGACCGTTTGACTTCTGATAGCCTTTACGACGTTTCTTCTTGAAAACGATCACTTTGTCACCTTTAAGATGACTGAGTACCTTGGCACTCACGGATGCACCGCTAACGGTGGGAGCTCCAACCTGCACTTTACCGTTATTATCAACCAAAAGAACTTGGTCGAAACTAACGCTTGCACCTTCGTCTGAAGCCAGACGATGTACAAAAAGCTGCTGATCTTTCTCCACTTTAAACTGCTGACCTGCGATATCTACAATTGCGTACATATAAAAATGGATTTAAACCTCTTCTTAGAAAAGGGATGCAAAAGTAATGATTCATCAACAAACTCCAAATAGTTTTTAACAAATAATGTAATTTTTGATGTCTATTCCTTTCAATAATGTAAGCGACACAGCCGTTTACTTGTTGTTGGCAAAGCTTTAGGCATTTCTTAAGTTTGGTATCAAATCAATGAATTATGAAAAATATTATGCTCATTCTTACATTTCTCATTTTAAATACTGCTTTACTGCTTGCTCAAGGATCAACCGGTGAATTAAAAGGAACTATAACTGATGAGATTAGTGGTTTACCAATTGAAATGGCTGTGATTAAACTTCAGTCAGGCACAAATACACTTGGTGATTTCACAAATGAAAAAGGAAAATTCTCTATTAGCGGAATCCCTGTAGGTAAATATGAAGTGGAAATTTCTTCTTTAGGATACGTAACAAATATTATATCGGATGTTGTTATAAGCAATGGCTCTATTACGTTTATAGATAAAAGCATCAACTTGAAAGAAGGTAAAACTGTTGAAATTATCTACGATAGATGGATTAATGATTTATTAGGCGCAGGAACTCCTGGCACAATGACAAGAATTGATGCAGAACAAATTAATCAAACTGCAACACTAAGAGATATCGGAACAATTATCGGTTCTAGTGTACCCAAAGTTTATATGCGTCAGGATGGCGGAGAATTGAATTTCTCAGGTTCAAGAACCGGAGCCACCTTGTATATGATAGACGGAGTTAAAGTAATTGGCGACCCTCAACTTCCTAACCGTGGAATTGGTGAAATTGTAGTCATAACAGGCGGAATTCCAGCTCAATATGGTGATACAACAAGTGGTGTAGTCCTTATCAGCACAAAATCGTTTTAGTCCTTTGCTTGGTTGTTTTGGTGCTTATCTTCAAAGGACTGCCCCGGATAAATTTTATTCGGGGCTTCTTTTTTCAACATCATTGTTCAATCTCTGCATAACTTTCTCGATTCCTGAACGTTTTAGATAACTAACTTGTGCCCTTGAATAAGGAATTTAAAATGCCCAAACACTATTATTCTTTCTCTTGTATTGTTTTCGCCTGCCGGCGGATGATGAAGTCAGCTCTTGTCTTGCTTCTATTAATGTGTGTAAACACTTTCGCTTTTTCTCAGCCTACTGATGATAATAGCAATACTGAAGAACGCCTTGCAGGACAATATTATCAACTGGAGCAATGGGATTTGGCTGCCGACATGTATTCGAGATTATATTCCGACAAGCCTGTTACCTTTTATTACAACCAGCTGCTTACCTGCTATATCAATATGAAGGATCAAAAGGCAGCAGAGAAGCTTATCAATAAACATGTAAAAAGAAATCCTCGCCAACTTAACTTTCAAATAGACCTAGCATATGTATACTCGGTTTTAGACGATGAAAAAAAAGCTCAAAAGGAATATGAAAAAGTTCTGAAGGAGTTAAATCCACAAGACGATAGGCAGGTTACTGAACTAGCAAATGCATATCTGCTTAGAAACAAAATTGAACTTGCCGAAAAAACTTATCTGCAAGCAAGAAGTAAAATTCCAAGACCCTATAATTTTGAAATGGAGCTGGCAGATATTTATATCCGCACCGGGGAAACTTCTAAAATGCTTGACGAGTATTTCAGATTGCTTAATGGAAATGGGATTACTTATATTGAAAATATTCAAAACCGCCTTCAAGACATCATTGTAAATGATGCTGGTGGTGAAAAGACTGAATTGCTAAGAGAAAAATTACTCAAAGAAGTCCAGAGAAATCCAGAGAATCTAGTTTTTTCAGATTTGCTAGTTTGGATGTTTATTCAGAAAAAAGATTTTGGATCAGCTATTACGCAAAGCAAGGCATTAGATAAACGCTTTAACGAAAGCGGCAGCCGTGTGCTCCAAGTTGCCAGAATTTGTATGGATAATGATGCCTTTGAGGAAGGTAAGAACGGATACGAATACTTGATGACAAAAGGGCCTCAATCTGCCGCTTATGTCATCGCTAAACAAGAATTAGCCATTGCCTTTTATGATCGCCTTCTGAAGGACTCAGATTACACAGCTGAACAATTAGGTGAATTGGAAGTGATGTTAAAAGAAGCTCTGCAAAAATCAACCGATGCCCTTTCGTCTGTTGCTCTAGTTATTAGATTGGGACATTTAAAGGCCTTTTACAAAGATGAAACAGACGCTGCTTTGGCATTGTTAAACCCGTATATGGTTTCATCAAGTGGTTTACCAGACAGAGCTCAAAATGAGGTAAAACTTGAGGTTGCTGATATTCAGTTGCTTTCGGGAGATGTTTGGGAGGCAACTCTCAGTTATTCTCAAATTGAGAAAGCAATGAAGCCTGACACATTAAGTCAAGAAGCAAAATTTAGAAATGCACGCCTGGCTTATTACAAAGGAGATTTTGAATGGGCCAAAGCTCAATTGGACGTGCTCAAAGCTGCAACTTCAAAGTTTATTGCTAATGATGCGATGGAATTAAGCTTACTTATTGGCGATAATCTTGTTTTTGATACTACTGGTGTTGCCCTAAGCATGTTTGCTCGTGCAGATCTATGGATGTATCAGGGTAAAATTAATATGGCAGTTTCAACACTTGATTCATTATCAGATGAATTTCCTGAATCAACTTTAGCAGATGACATTCTTTATAGAAAAGCTGGTATTGCTGTGAAACAGAAACGATATGAAGATGCTGCAAAGCTTTATCAGCAGTTAATTAGTGTGCACCACGAAGATATTTTGGCCGATAATGGGCTGTATGAGTTGGCAAAGCTTTTAGAGAATAAGCTTAATAAGAAAGAGGAAGCGATGGAATATTACAAGGCCCTTTTAACTGAATTTCCAGGTTCTTTATATGTGGCTGAAGCACGAAGAAGATTCAGGGCTCTGCGCGGAGATGTATTACAATAAAAAAGGAGCTCCTAAAAAAGAAGCTCCTCGTCAAAAACAAACATTAATTATTTATTGTCTTGTAATAATCACTTTACGAGCAGTTCTTTCTCCGTTTTCACCTTCAATAAGTAAAATATAGTTTCCAGCAGAAACATTGCTCACATCCAATTGATGTGTAGTTTTTACTTTTCCTGCCTTCACACGAAGTGAAGAAACTACTGCATTACCTGTTGCTTGAAGCAATGTTAAATGTGCATTTTCTGATGTTTCAAGGCTTAATGTTACATTCAAGGTGTTCGACACTGGATTAGGATATACCGAAGTACTTAATCCCATAAAGGATATTTCATCACCGATGCTGCTCGGCTCAGGAGCAGTTAGTACTGGAAAAATAGCAATGTTATTATCTAGTGCTCCGCCAAATAGACTGTTAGTAGTGTACCAAACAGCAGTTTGTCCACTGCCGGCTCTATGAAAAGCATAGTCAATACCATTGGCACTACCTAGGTTATCACAAATAAATCCAACTGTATCCCCAGCAGTTTTTAAATCAGTTAAATCAACTCCAACTGCAATATTTCCATTTACCTGAGCAGGCACAGTAAAACCAACATAAGAATATGCAAGACTAGCTGTGTCTATTTCTTCGAAGAAAAGCTGTCCGCTAGCTAATACAGTAGAGCCTGGCCCTTCAACAGGCACCGAAGCAAAAGGATTAGGAGAAGTGATTTTCTGAGCTCCTGTTGCTGACATCTGAAATAAATTAAATGTAAGTCTTGTATTAGGAATATTTGCAGGACCTTTTGTTTTAGCCCCAACAAACATTAAAACGCCTTCAACAGTTGATGGATCTTCAAGAATATACCCCTGAGCAATTGCATTTAGTTCGTTGGGATCACCATTAACTCCATAAACATAACCTCCCTGTAACACATATGGCAACAGAATAGCTTGATTATTTGGCGCAAAAGTGGGCGTTGTGCCGAAGGTAACACCCAAAGTATCACCTGGATCAGCTAACACGACGGCAGAAGAAAATAATGCAATAGAAAGTAGAACTCTTTTCATTTCTTGTTTAATTATTGAAATACAAATGTATTAATTCAAATAGCTTAGTTTTCACCTCGTGCACTTTGATAAATAAGAAGAAAACAAAAAGGTTCTAAAATGCATAAAGCTCATTATCACGGAGTTTAGGTGATATCTACACAAGCTTTATTACTCAATAAAAATTGATATTCAGCACTTGAATCGATTTACCCGATTTCAATAACTTTTGTTTGTACCTTTGGGCGCAAAATCGAAACGCCAACTTGAACAAGTTATGCTTGGTTTTGTTAGGCTTTCAACACGAAGTGTATTAAATATGGAAATACAAGGAAGTGAATATTTACCCCTACTCATCCAATTGGTTTTTGCCTTTGGATTTGTTGCTATGGTATTAATTATCACCCATCTTATTGGGCCAAATCGGAAAAGCGCTAAGAAATTAGAAAGTTTTGAGTGTGGTATTGAATCACAGGGAAATGCACGTTTGCCTTTCTCCATCAAATATTTTCTTACAGCAATCCTGTTTGTGCTATTTGACGTGGAGGTTATATTCTTCTACCCTTGGGCAACCAACTTTCGCGAATTTGGAATGCAAGGCTTTATAGCTATGTTTCTTTTCGTTGCCTTGTTTTTGTTGGGCTTTCTGTATTTGTTCCGTAAAAAAGCTTTTACTTGGAATTAACACTTCTAAACTTTAGAGATATATGAGTAATGTGAAAATGGTTGAAGCTCCCGAAGGTCATGAAGGACAAGGGTTTTTCGCAACAAGTTTAGACACCGTTATTGGTCTTGCTAGAGCCAATTCAATTTGGCCTTTACCTTTCGCTACATCTTGTTGTGGTATTGAATTCATGGCTACCATGGGTTCGAATTATGATTTAGCAAGATTTGGTTCCGAGCGTATGAGTTTCTCTCCTCGTCAAGCCGATTTACTGATGGTAATGGGAACAATTGCCAAGAAAATGGGACCAATCCTTAAGCAGGTTTATGAGCAAATGGCTGAGCCTCGTTGGGTTATTTCAGTGGGTGCTTGCGCTTCCAGCGGAGGTATTTTCGACACGTATAGCGTTTTACAAGGAATTGACAGAATAATTCCAGTCGACGTTTACGTACCTGGTTGCCCTCCTCGCCCAGAACAAATTATTGATGGAGTAATGAAAATTCAGGAGCTAGTTAAAAATGAAAGTCTTCGCAGAAGAAATCAACCTGAATACAAAGCCTTACTTGAATCTTACGGAATAGAATAAGATGGCATTAACTCACGAACAGGTTTTAGAAAAACTGCAAGGTAAATTTGCTGAAGATATTATCTCTCAGAGCATTCCATACGGAATGATGAAAGTGGAAATATCAGCTTCTAAAAATGTTGACATTATCCGATTTTTAAGAGACGATGACGACATGCAATTTATCTTTCTAACCGACCTCTGCGGTGTTCACATGCCCGAGCAAAAAGGTAAAGAGCTAGGAGTTGTTGTGCACTTGCATAGTTTGATTCACAACTACAGGCTACGGCTTGTTTGTTGGATGCCTGAAAATGCTCCAGAGGTTAACAGTCTTACTGGACTTTATGCGGCAGCAAACTGGATGGAACGTGAAACCTACGATTTCTTTGGAATAAAATTTACAGATCACCCAGACTTAAGAAGAATCCTGAATGTTGATCATATGGATTACTTCCCGCTATTAAAACAATATCCTCTGGAAGATTCTTCCAGAGAAGATAAAGATGACCGATTCTTTGGCCGCTAAAAGAGAATTATGAAAGAAAATTCCATATTCGGAGAAGAAAATGTTGCTGACGAAGGTAAGAAGTATAACACACTCAACCTTGGTCCTACTCACCCTGCAACCCATGGTGTATTTCAAAACGTCCTGCAAATGGATGGTGAAATTATCATTGATTCAGAACCAACCATTGGTTATATTCATAGAGCATTTGAAAAATTGGCCGAACACCGTCCATTTTATCAAGTAACGCCTATAACAGACCGACTAAATTATTGCTCATCACCCATAAATAACATGGGATGGCATATGACAGTGGAAAAGCTGCTAGGAGTTCAGACTAACAAAAAGATTGATTACATGAGGATTATTATCATGGAACTTTCTAGAATTGCCGACCATTTGGTTTGTAATACTGTGTTAGGGGTAGATGCCGGAGCTTTAACAGGCTTCACATTTATGTTCCAAGAAAGAGAACGCATTTACGATATTTTCGAGCAAGTTTGTGGAGCACGCCTTACAACCAACATTGGTCGTATCGGTGGTTTTGAAAGAGATTTAAGCCCTAAAGTCCATGAAATGATTCGCGATTTCCTTAAAGGATTTCCAGCTCGTTTTCAGGAATTTGAAGGCTTGTTAATCCGTAACAGGATTTTCATGGATAGGGTTATCGGTGTTGGCCCTATATCGGGCGAAAGAGCATTGAGCTATGGTTTTACTGGACCAAACTTAAGAGCTGCAGGAGTTGATTTAGACATAAGAGTGATGAATCCTTATTGCTCTTACGATGATTTTGATTTCACTATTCCAATTGGAACTCAAGGCGATACCTACGACAGATTCTGCGTACGTCAGGAAGAAATTCGTCAGAGCTTAAAGATTATTCAAAATGCACTTGACAATCTTCCGGAAGGAAACCACATGGCTGATTGTCCAGAGTTTTATCTTCCTCCAAAAGAAGAAGTTTATAAAAGTATGGAAGCACTAATCTGGCACTTTAAAATAGTGATGGGTGAAGTTGAACTTCCTGCTGGTGAAGTATACCACTCAGTTGAAGGTGGAAATGGTGAATTAGGCTATTACCTAATTTCAGATGGAGGAAGAACTCCTTACAGATTACATTTCCGTCGCCCTTGTTTTATTTATTATCAGGCTTATCCAGAAATGATCCGCGGTCAGATGCTATCAGATGCAATCTTAACCTTGTCGAGCATGAATGTGATTGCCGGTGAACTTGATGCTTAAGTAAAAAATATGTCTGCACACGCACACGGTACTCAATCTTTTGATTCTCAGGTAAGAGAAAAACTCGCTTTTAGTGAGGCTTCACTTGCTACCATTAAGAATTTAATGAGTCGATATCCTGAAGGAAAGCACAAAGCAGCCTTGCTTCCAGTACTTCATATTGCACAGTCAGAGTTCGATGGCTGGCTTAGTGCCGAAGTAATGGATTTGGTTGCCGATACGATGAAGCTTCAATCGATTGAAGTTTTTGAAGTTGCTTCATTCTATAGCATGTATAACCTTCGGCCGATAGGCAAATGCCAACTTGAAGTTTGTAGAACATCATCTTGTTGGACTCGCGGAGCTGAGGATATTGTGGAATATATTGGCAAAAAATTGAATATTCGTGATGGGGAAACTACTCCAGATGGAATGTTCACTCTAAAAACCGTTGAGTGTCTCGGTTCTTGTGGATCAGCGCCTATGTTACAATGCGGAGCTGAGTATCATGAAAACCTAACGGAAGAAAAAATTGATGCTCTTTTAGAAAGATATCGTGCCGAAGGCA
>JBBEBC010000147.1:12327-30257 GCA_040882555.1 Bacteroidia bacterium | reverse complement strand
GTTTGCAATGCAGATGAATCTGAGCCGGGTACTTTTAAGGACAGATATTTAATGGAACATATCCCTCATCTTTTGATTGAAGGAATGATTACATCCAGTTTTGCATTGGGAGCAAATACATCCTACATCTACATAAGAGGAGAATATTTTTATGTTGCTCGAATCTTAGAGCAGGCTATAGCTGAAGCGTATCAGCATGGTTGGTTAGGTAAAAATATTTTAGGCAGTGGCTACGACCTTAATCTTTATGTTCAGGTTGGTGCTGGAGTCTACATTTGTGGAGAAGGAACCGCCTTGTTAGAATCTCTTGAGGGAAAACGAGGAAACCCTAGAATTAAACCTCCTTTTCCTGCTGTGGCAGGAGTTTGGGGCTGCCCTACGGTTGTAAATAATGTTGAAACCATTGCCGCTGTTGTTCCAATTGTGAACGATGGAGGTGCAGAATACGCGAAGATTGGTATTGGGAGGTCAACTGGAACAAAACTTATTTCAGCTTCTGGAAATATTAATAAACCAGGAGTTTATGAAATCGACATGGGCGTTCCTGTGGAAGAATTCATATTCTCTGATGAGTATTGCGGTGGAATTGCCAATGGTAAAAGGATGAAAGCCTGCGTTCCTGGAGGTTCTTCAGTACCTATTTTACCTGATTACCTAGTTTGTAAAACTGCAGCAGGAGAAGATCGTCTTATGACGTATGAATCTTTATCTGACGGTGGATTTGCAACTGGCTCTATGTTAGGTTCTGGAGGGTTTATTGTTTATGATGAGCATCAGTGTATTGTCAGAAATACTTGGAACTTCTCACGTTTCTATCACCATGAAAGCTGCGGTCAATGCAGTCCTTGCCGTGAAGGAACCGGTTGGATGGAAAAAGTGCTTCATAGATTAGAGAAAGGCCTTGGAAACTTAAGTGATATTGACCTATTGGTTGATGTTGCTAAGAAAATTGAAGGAAATACCATTTGTCCTCTCGGAGATGCTGCTGCATGGCCTGTTGCTGCTGCAATTAGACATTTCCGCGAAGAATTTGAATACCATGTACTTCACCCAGAAAAGGTGAAAGATCCAAAACACGGTTATCATTCACCCATCATGCCGAAGGCACCATCGGCGGTAACCGCCTAATTGAAAGTAAATTATGGATTTGCTTAAAGTAACGATAGATAATAAAACCATTGAAGTGCCAGCAGGAACAACCATTCTGCAAGCTGCACGGATGATTGGAAAAGATGTAGCTCCTCCAGCCATGTGTTTCTACACGAAACTGAAAACTTCTGGCGGATACTGCAGGACTTGCCTTGTTAAAGTTTCAAAGGGTTCAGAGAAAGACCCTCGCCCCATGCCAAAGCTTGTTGCTTCCTGCAGAACAACAGTTATGGACGGAATGGAAGTGGAGAATTATACTTCTCCAGAGGTGGTTGAAGCAAGAAAAGGCATTGTTGAATTTCTTCTGATCAATCACCCCTTAGACTGCCCAATTTGTGATCAGGCGGGCGAATGTCATCTTCAGGATTTATCCTACCAAAATGGCAGAAGTCATAGTCGTTACGAATTCGACAGACGTACATTCGACAAGATTGACATAGGTGATAAGATTAAGCTTCACATGACACGCTGTATTTTATGCTATCGTTGTGTGAAAGTGGCTGATCAGCTTACTCCAGAAAGAGTTCATGGAGTAATTAACCGTGGTGATGTGGCTGAAATAAGCACCTATATCCAAAATGCTGTTGAGAATGAGTTTTCAGGAAACATGGTCGATGTTTGTCCTGTTGGAGCATTAACAGATAAGACATTCCGTTTTAAAAGCAGGGTGTGGTTCTTAAAGCCATTTGATGCACATCGCGATTGTGACAAATGCGCCGGTAAAGCTGTTCTTTGGAAATATGGTAAAGAAATATACCGAGTTACCGGAAGAAAAGATCAGTGGGGAGAAGTAGATGAATGGATTTGCAATACGTGCAGATATGATAAGAAAGCTCCATCAGACTGGGTTGAAGAAGGACCGAGACAGATAGACCGCCACTCAGTTATTTCACAAAACCTGTATGAATCAGGGACTAAGTTTGTAGATTCTCCTGAAACATTACCTAAAAAACAGTTAAGCTGATATGGAAACTATCTTTTTGATTGACAAGACGGTTATTGCCTTCATTGCTTTTGCAATCACCTTATTGATAGCAACATACAGCACTTACGCTGAAAGAAAGATTGCTGCTTTTATGCAGGATCGTGTTGGTCCTGATAGAGCTGGGCCTTTTGGAATTCTTCAGCCTCTTGCTGATGCAGGAAAGTTCTTTTTCAAAGAAGAAATCATTCCAGATACTTCCAATAAGTTTCTATTTATCATCGGCCCAGGCATCGCTATGCTAACAGCTTTGATGACTTCGGTTGTTATTCCTTGGGGAGGTTCTTTGAACTTCGCAGGAAGAGACATTCCACTTCAAGTTGCCGACTTAAACATCGGTGTGCTGTATGTATTTGCAGTTGTTTCACTCGGAGTTTACGGAATTATGATTGGAGGCTGGGCCTCGAACAATAAATACTCTTTGCTTGGTGCTGTGCGAGCTTCATCGCAAATGATCAGTTATGAATTAAGTATGGGATTGGCTCTCATTGCTTTAATCATGATTACAGGAACTTTAAGCATGAAGGAGATTGTTGAGCAACAACATGGTATGAACTGGAATATTTTCTACCAACCTCTCGGTTTCTTACTGTTTATTATATGCGCTTTCGCGGAATGCAACAGAACCCCATTCGATTTACCGGAATGTGAAGCAGAACTTGTTGGTGGATATCACACTGAATATTCGTCCATGAAGCTTGGATTTTACATGTTTGCTGAATACATAAACATGTTTATTTCTTCAGCATTTATGGCAAGTCTATATTTCGGAGGATACAATTTTCCTTTCATGGATAGCTTAGGGCTTTCGCAGAATGCTATCACCATCATTGGTGTATTTGTGTTCTTCCTAAAAATATTCTTCTTTATTTTCGTGTTTATGTGGGTTCGTTGGACTTTACCACGTTTCCGCTACGACCAGTTAATGAGATTAGGCTGGCAGTGGATGATTCCATTATCATTGTTGAATGTATTTATCACAGGCTTGGTGCTTTTGTGGTATGACAAATAAAATTGCTTAGGCAATAGAAAAAGAGATAGTATGCAACTTACCAATAGATCTAAAGTAGTTTCGAATAAGGAAATGACAGCAGCAGAAAGTGCTTATCTGCCTGCTGTACTGAAAGGTATGGCAGTTACCTTGAAGCATTTCTTTCGCCGTCCCGCTACGGTAAAATACCCTGAAGAAACAAGAGAGTTTAGTGAAGTTTACCGTGGTAAGCATGTGTTAAAGCGAGATGAGAATGGGGCTGAAAGATGCACTGCTTGTGGACTTTGCGCTGTTGCATGCCCCGCTGAAGCCATTACCATGGTTGCAGATGAGAGAAAGAAAGGAGAGGAGCATCTTTACCGCGAAGAAAAATATGCTGCTATTTATGAAATTAATATGCTAAGATGCATATTTTGCGGCCTTTGCGAAGAAGCTTGCCCTAAAGAGGCGATCTTCCTGACAAAGGAAATTACTCCATCCAGTTACGAGCGTGAAGACTTCATTTATGGAAAGGATATATTGGTTGAAGGAGTAGAGGCAGACAAACGAATTGACATTTCAAAAAGACAGGATCGTTAATCTAATTTCTCATAGTCTTATAAAATTCGATATTTTCGCGCCCTAATAACACAGATGAATCCAATAGCTTTTCTCATACTTGCGGTATTAACCATTGGCTCAGCACTTTTGGTGGTGTTTTCAAAAAACCCTGTATACAGTGTGTTGTGGCTAATTATGTGTTTCTTTTCTATTACAGGGCACTACATCATGCTCGATGCACATTTTCTTACGGTAGTTAACCTCATAGTTTATGCAGGAGCTATCATGGTACTTTTCCTTTTCGTAATCATGTTACTCAATCTCAATAAGGAAACAGAACCTCATAAGCCAATGATTTTAAAAGCTGCAGCAGTATTTTCTGGCTGCCTGTTGATGATTGTGCTAGCAGCTTCTTTACAAGGTTATTCGCAACAACCGCCTGCTTTGATAGGCGAAGAGTTTGGCACTGCCAAAGGAGTTGGAAAGGTACTATTTACCGACTTCCTGCTTCCTTTCGAAGTTGCTTCCATTTTATTCATTACTGCCATTGTAGGATCGGTTATTCTTGGCAAAAAACATGTAAACGACTAAGACATGGAAGAGTTAACAGCTTCATTCAACAATATTGGCATTCAGCATTACCTGTTTTTAAGTGCGGTGTTGTTTTCAATTGGAGTAATGGGTGTTTTATACCGCAGAAACTTCATTGTTATTTTTATGTCCATTGAATTGATGTTAAACGCAGTAAACGTTTTACTTGCTGCTTTTTCGAGGTTCAACGGAGACCAATCGGGACAAGTATTTGTATTCTTTATCATGGTTGTTGCTGCTGCAGAAGTTGCGGTTGGCTTGGCCATTCTGGTGATGATATATCGAAACATTCGTTCAACAGATATTAATGCATTACGAAATCTAAAATGGTAATCTGCATCTAAATGGAAAACTTCGCCTGGCTGATTCCCTTGCTTCCACTGACAGGATTCCTGATCAGTATTTTCTTAGGAAAAAAACTTCCTGAAACAGTTCTTGCATCTATTGCATCGATAGCTATTCTGATTCCTTTCATTATCACATTAGGAATATTCATTCCTTTTGCCTCTGCCGTTGATCCAGAGCCTATTAAAATCATTCTTTTCGAGTGGATTAATATCGGGAAGCTATCTGTAAATTTCAGTTTTCAGATAGATCAGCTTTCCTTGATGATGATGTTGGTTATCACTGGCGTGGGATTTTTAATTCACATGTATTCAGCTGGTTACATGCATAAAGATCCGGGATTTAATCGATTTTTCGCTTATCTAAACCTCTTTGTGTTTTTCATGCTGCTTCTAGTCATGGGAAGCAACTACCTGATGCTTTTCATCGGTTGGGAAGGCGTTGGTCTTTGTTCATTCTTACTAATTGGCTTCTGGTACAAAAACCCGGAGTATGCCAAAGCTGCTAACAAGGCTTTCATCATGAATCGTATTGGTGATTTAGGTTTGTTGTTAGGAATTTTTCTGCTTTATCTAAGGTTCTCGACACTTGAGTTTAGTCGCATTTCTTTTGAGGCTATGGATATCACTCTAAGCGATCCGATTATTGTAAGTGCCACTTTGCTTTTGTTTATTGGTGCTATTGGCAAGTCGGCTCAATTACCTCTTTTCACGTGGCTTCCTGATGCCATGGCTGGACCAACTCCTGTCTCGGCGCTCATTCACGCAGCAACAATGGTAACAGCGGGTGTTTACCTTATTATACGAAGTAATATACTTTTCACACTTGCGCCTTTTACTCAAGAAATTATCACTGTGGTTGGACTTGCAACCGCCATTTTTGCGGCAACCATTGGCTTGAAGCAAAATGATATTAAAAAGGTTCTAGCCTATTCAACAGTATCGCAGTTGGGTTACATGTTTTTTGCTCTGGGTCTAGGAGCTTATGAGGCTGCCTACTTCCATCTTTTCACCCATGCATTCTTCAAGGCATTACTTTTCCTTGGTTCAGGTTCTGTTATTCACGCCGTAGGCGGAGAGCAGGATATGCGTAAAATGGGAGGATTGAAGGATAAGCTTAAAATTACTCATATCACTTTTTTAATCGGAACAATTGCTATTGCAGGTTTACCTCCTTTTGCCGGGTTCTTTTCTAAGGATGAGATTTTGGCAGCCGCCTTCCATCAAAATCCAATATTCTGGGTTCTAGGAGTTGGAGGAGCTTTGCTTACAGCTTTTTACATGTTCCGCTTATACTATCTTACTTTTCACGGAACTTTCAGAGGTACTTCAGAACAGGAAAGTCACTTGCATGAATCTCCAATTAGCATGACACTTCCATTAGTTGTGCTGGCATTTTTCTCAATAGTTGCAGGGCTTTTAAATGTGCCTGAAGTTCTGGGAGGAAATCATTGGCTTAAAGGCTTCTTTGAGCCGCTACTCGCGGGATCTAACCTGATTCAGGAACTTCAGCCTCACGATGCTATAAGTCATACGCTCGAGATTATTCTTATGGCTATTTCTGTTGGACTAATCCTAGCTGTAATTGCATATGCTTGGATTAGGTACAAGAAAAACGGGCACATCCCCGCAGGAGACGAAGAAAAGCTTCCAGCTTTTGAGAACCTACTTTCCAGAAAGTGGTATGTTGATGAGATTTACGAAAGCATAATTGTTAAACCCCTGATGTCTGCTTCAGGCAGCATTTACAAGTTTGTAGAGGTTAATTTTATTGATAGAATAGTCAACGGAGTTGGACAACTTGTAATTCTTAGCTCTAGAACTGCCCGTTTCCTGCAAACTGGAAATGTTGGTTTCTACATTTTTGCAATGGTTATTGGAATCATCCTCATTTTAGCAACTAATAGATTTATTCATTGAGCATGATTACTGCACTTCTTATAGCATTTCCGTTTCTGGCTGCCTTGCTTATGCTGGTGATACCTGGCTCGAGGACTAAGTCAGCGGCACTTGCTGCAACATTGATTCAAGCTTGTTTAACAGCCTACGTAATCTTCATTTTCGATATAAATGAAAAGGAGAGCCTGTTAGCAAACATGCAGTTTATCCTAAAAGAGGAGTGGATTGCTAGTCTTGGAATAAGCTTCTTTATTGGATTAGACGGTATTAGTTTATTGATGGTGATTCTCACTAATTTCCTTTTACCACTGATTGTTCTTTCAACTTGGAATAAGGAAATAGCAAGACCTAAACTGTTTTACTTCCTTGTGCTTTTCATGCAAAGCGCCTTAGTAGGAGTTTTCGTTTCACTGGATGCTTTTCTTTATTACATATTCTGGGAACTTGCCTTAATTCCAATATATTTCATAGTTCTGTTATGGGGTGGAGAAAATCGAGTGAAGATCACTTACAAGTTCTTCATTTACACATTGTTAGGCTCACTTCTTATGTTAGCAGGAATCATTTGGATGTATCTCCAAACTGCTGATAGAAGTTTTGGAATAGATGCTTTTTATGCTGTAATGCTTGATATGACAGCTCAACGCTGGATTTTTTGGGCATTCTTCATTGCCTATGCAATTAAAATTCCACTCCTGCCTTTTCATTCGTGGCAACCCGATACTTATACAACTGCTCCAAATGCAGGAACGATGTTACTTTCGGGTATCATGCTTAAAATGGGTATTTACAGTATTTTAAGATGGGTTCTTCCTATTGTACCAATGGCTGTTGATGCTTATACAGACATTGTTCTGTATATGTGCGTTGGAGGAATTATTTATGCTTCGTGGATTGCACTTAGTCAGAATGATTTGAAAAGACTTTTTGCTTGGTCATCTATTGCTCACGTTGGATTGATAACCGCTGGTTTATTTACTCTTTCGCGCACAGGTTTCCAAGGTGCTCTCATTCAAATGATTGCCCACGGGGTTAATGTTGTGGGCTTATTCTTCGTTGCTGAAATAATCCTTCAGAGAAGAAACACTTCACTTATTTCTGCATTAGGAGGAATTAGAGCTAAAGCTCCAGTATTTGCTTCTGTTTTTATGATTATCACTTTCGCAAGTATTGCATTACCTCTAACAAATGCTTTCATTGGCGAGTTCCTGCTATTAAGTTCTCTTTACGAATACTCTTTCATGTTTGCCACTTTCGCAGGATTAACGGTCATTCTTGGCGCTGTTTACATGTTAAGAGCTTATAAAAATACCATGCTTGGAGAAGATACAAACGAAGAGTTTGCCGATTTGAGCACGTCCGAGAAACTAGTTTTATTCCCCATCGTGGGATTAATTCTGTTTTTTGGAATTTACCCGCAATTCATTTTCAATCTCACAGACGAGTCGGTAAAATACTTACTTGAAGAGATTGCTAATCACATGGCGTTGAAATATTGATATGGCTACACTCGTAATTCTATCGCTTTTAGGTTTTCTGGTTTTGTTCTTAGGAGCATTTGAGCAGAGAAAAGCTATTCTTCCTGCCGTCATTCTTGGCCTTGTTGCTGCTTTTATAGCAAATATTATGAGTTGGGATACTAACCAGCTGTATTTTGGTATGATGCGCTATGATAATTACGCAGTATCATTTGTAGGGCTGATGATATTCTCTGTGATTTTAATCATGCTAATTGCGAGCTATCAGTTTAGAAATGAAGATAGTCATATCGCAGATATTTATGCCTTGATGATTTTCACCCTCGTTGGCGCTTTGGTAATGGTTTCGTATGCTAGCCTGGTCATGCTGTTTGTTGGTGTTGAGATACTTTCTATTGCCTTATATATTCTGGCTGGTAGCCGAAGGATGAACCTATCATCAAACGAAGCTGCTTTGAAATATTTCCTGATGGGAGCATTTGCTTCAGGCTTTCTGCTATTTGGAATTACCTTAATGTATGGTGTTACAGGCTCTTTTGACCTGCTTGTAATCTCTGATTATGTTAATGGTAATGAAGAACTTCCCGTTCTTTTCATAACAGGCGTTTTGTTAATTATGATAGGATTTGCTTTTAAAATTGGAGCCGTTCCTTTTCATTTTTGGACTCCTGATGTTTATCAAGGAGCTCCAACATTAATTACAGCCTTTATGGCTACGGTTGTTAAAACCGCTGGAATTGCAGCATTCTTTCACTTGTTCGATATCTGTTTTAGTGCTATTGATGGCGTTTGGTTTAATATTCTTTGGGTTATTGCAGCTGCTACAATCCTACTAGGAAACATATCGGCAGTAATGCAACATGAGGCTAAAAGAATGCTTGCTTGGTCGAGCGTTGCTCATGCAGGATATTTACTCCTTCCTATTCTTGCATTAAATGAACTATCGGCTTCAGCTATCTTCTACTACTCTGCAGCTTATTCAGTGGCTTCTATAACAGCCTTTGCCGTTCTAATTGGCATTTCTCAGTTCAACAATGAAATGCCTACTGACCATTATAAAGGACTTGCTAAAAACAATCCAATTATGACCACTGCCTTGGTCATTTCCATGTTCTCTCTTGCCGGAATTCCTCCATTAGCAGGTTTCTTCGGTAAGTATTTTGTGTTTGTAACAGCTATGGAAAGCAGTCTCAATATTGCGGTTATTGTTGCAATTATAGGTTCATTGATTGGTATTTACTACTACTTCAAACCTGTAATCTTCGCATTCAATCAGGAAGTTACTCCCATTGAAAAGATTAAAGGAAATGCAGCCTTCAATTTCGTGTTGTTTGCCGGAATAATTATCAGCTTGATTATTGGAATTTTTCCAGATCTCCTAGCAAATTTGCCGGGTAACTAGTTTATTCTGCTTCGTTCAATAATTCCTTTATCAAACTAGTTTCAAAGCCTTTACCCATCAAGTTTCTGATGAGTTGTTGCTCGGCTGCTTTGCCTTTATATTTGCCATGAAGCTTTTTAATCTCCTTTGAAAGAATTTGTCTGTATTCAGAGGATGAGATTTCTTTTAAGCCTTCTTTGATGCAGCGTTCTGAAACGCCTTTGCTCTTTAAACCAGCAATGATCTTTCGTCTTCCCCAATGCTTAATTCTGAATTTTCCACGTGAGTAAGCCCTTGCATATCGCTCTTCATTTAGAAAATTCTCAGATATAAGTTCAGTAATTACAAACTCAGCTTCCTCACCTTTAACTCCATTGAGGTAAAGCTTTTGCCTAACTTCCTGCTGACTTCTTTCCTGATAGGCACAGAATTTCTTTAGTTTATCAATGGCTTCTGTAACTGTGTAAATCACTTGTTATGAATATAGGACTCGAAGTGCCAAATGTAAAACACTGCATTAATAAATCAGATATGAGCTTTAAGACATTAAATAAGCTTCTTTAAAATAACTCAAGGTTCCTTTTAAAATAAGCCTTTGTTCTGACTATTAGGTTCTATTAAATCCCAAAGATTTCCATAAAGATCTTCAAAAACAGCTACAATGCCATGTTCTTGTTTTTCGGGTAGTCTAACAAAGTTCACTTCCTTTTGCTTTAAGACCTTGTAATCCCGCTCGAAGTCATCTGTAAATAGAAACAGAAAGACTCTTCCACCTGCTTGATTGCCTATACTTTTAGCTTGTTCTTCATTTGCCGCTTTTGCTAATAAGAGGCAACACTCTTTAGCTCCTTTTGGTGCAACCATGACCCAGCGTTTGCTTTCACTTAAGCGAGTGTCTTCTATTAATTCAAAGCCTAACTTCTTAGTGTAAAAGTCTATTGCTTCATCATATTCAGCAACAACTAAGGCAATATGAGCTATTCTTTGATACATCGTTTTATATTGATTTAGATTTTACCTTCAATGCTTGAAAGTGGGTTCTGACTTGATTTATTCAACTCTTGTCGTTGAACCTGCACGAGAACAATTTAGAGCTTTTGATTTGAAAGTGCTCCTCCATTAAACGTGTATACACGTTTATTTCGCTCTTGCTAACTTGCTATTCCTCATAAAACAGCGATTACATTATAGACTTCTTGTTATTGGAAATCTTATCTGAATTAAAAGAAAACTTGACATTGAATGAGAACTTCAACTTTATCTTCGCAGAATGAAAAACCGGAAGGCTTATTGGCTGCTTTTTTCTGCAAATGCTGTTTCAGGCTTTGCACAAGGCATTACCATGTTAGCTATTCCTTGGTATTTCAGCCGTCAATTAGGTAAGCCTGAGTTATTTGGAAGCATTTACGGAATTACCACTTTATTGATGATTTTTTGGGGCTTGTATGCGGGCTCTATCATTGACCGGTTCTCCCGAAAATGGGTGTTTTTTGGCGTTAACATTGTCGGCTTTCTCTTACTTGGAGGAGTTAGCCTTTTTGGTTATTTGAATGATGGTCCCGGAGCATTTGGTGCTATGCTGGTTTTCATGGGAACGATCTTTATTTTCAACATTCATTATCCAGCTCTTTATGCATTTGGACAAGAAATCACCGAACGCCAATACTATGGACGGTTCACTTCCTGGGCAGAGATTGTAGGTCAAACTACGAGCATTGCTTCTGGCGCTGCAGGAGCATTGCTTCTAGCTGGATTGAAGCCCGGACAAATTGATTTTGCAGGTTTGCATTTCTACAATTCTCTTGAAATAACTGCATGGAAGCTTGAAGAAATATTTCTAGCAGATGCACTCACTTATGCATTAGGCTTGATACTTATTGCATCAATCACTTATACACCACTCGCCGAACGCAAAAGAGAGACTGGAAATTCATTTGAAAGAATCAAGAAAGGGTTTTCGCTCTTGAAGAAGAATCCATTATTGATGCTTTTCGGGAATGCCTCATTTGCCATTTTTGTGGTTCTGCTTATAACTGTGCAGCAGTTATTACCTGTTTATGTAGATCAGCATCTTGAGGCTGGTGCAGGCTGGTATGCCTTTGCAGAGTTTCTCTATTCTATTGGCGCTATGCTAGCTGGTGTTGGTATGGTTTGGTTATTTAGAAGCAAAAACATGGTTTTTGGGGTGCTCACCTTGATGGTAATTACCGTTGGCGTTTACTTTACTTGGAGTTTTACAGATATTAAATGGCTGTTTGCTTTTTTATGCATACTAGTTGGGCTTACTAATGCTGGAACCAGAGTTTTGAGGACTACTTGGATTTTTGAACATGTTCCTAACCAGACAATCGGCCGGGTTAGTTCTGTTTTTCAAACTTACAACATCTTGCTAAGAGGACTATTCAGCTTGCTTTTCGCACTCCCATTTTTCAATTCAGAAGGGAGAATTATTTATGCCTATTTAATCTGTGGAATATTCGTGGCATTAAATGCTATAGCTATTCTGATGAACTACAAAAAGCTGGTTCATTTAAAGATTCAGGAGTGATTAAACTACTGATTTATCTACCAATTTGAAGCCTTTTCCGTGAACATTAATTATCTCTATGTTCTCATCTCCGGTCAGATATTTCCTTAATCTGGCGATATAAACGTCCATAGAACGAGCATTAAAATAATTATCATCTGACCAAATCGCCCGAAGGGCAAAATTCCTTTCAAGCGTATTATTCATGTGCAAGCAAAGAAGTCTTAGAAGGTCCGCTTCGCGGGAAGTTAACTTTTGCACGTGATCATCAAGAATCAATTCTTGAAGCATTGGATTAAAACGATATTTTCCAACCGCAAATTCCGATGCTTCTGGCTCACTATCAACCTTTTCTGTACGCTTAAGAATTGCTCTAATGCGAAGTAAGAGCTCCTCCATGCTGAATGGCTTGGTGATGTAATCATCTCCTCCAACCTTAAAACCTTCTATGGTATCTTCCTTCATAGACTTTGCAGTGAGAAAAACGATTGGAGTTTCTTTATCGTGCTTTCGAATTTCCTTAGCAAGCGTAAAACCATCCATTTGAGGCATCATCACATCGAAAATGCAGATATTCCACTTTTCCTTAACAAAATGCTTTAAAGCCTCTTCTCCGTTGGCACAAAGAAATGTATGAAAACCTTTAGCATCAAGATATTCACGAATAATTGAACCTAAATTTGGATCGTCTTCAGCAAGTAGAATTTTCATAATAGCATTTTGAATTTATTCAACAATAATTATGCATTTAGCAACTTACCTTAACGATTCTTTGCATCAATTTATTACTAATTCAATAGGTAAAACCAAAGTGAATTTACTGCCTACTCCTGGTTCACTATCTATTTTAATCTGACCCATATGCTTTTCGACAATTGCCTTCACATAACTCAAGCCTAAACCAAAACCTTTTACATTGTGAATATTTCCTGTTGGAACCCGATACAGTTTATCGAAAATCTTTTTTTGCTGATCTCTAGAAATACCTATCCCGTTATCCTCCACCGAAAGGCAGAAATTGCCTCCTTGATTTTTAGTCGAAATGGTAATTTCAGGTGAATCTGGTGTGTATTTCAAAGCATTATCTACCAGATTAAACACGGAATTTGTAAGATGAACAGGATCTCCGAAAACCTCAAAAGATGCAGCTTGTAGATCTAGCTTCAATTGAACTTTATTCCTTTCGAAATGAACTTCTAAACTGCGGATAACCGTATTCACAATGTCATGCATATTGACTTTTTCTGACCTCAAGGCAAAGTCAGATTGATCAAGCATAGCACTTCTTAGAACATTCTCCACAAGTAAGCTGAGACGTTTATTCTCCTCATTGATCATTCGAGTATAATTCTGAGCAGTAGCGGCACTTTTATTCAAATCAGGATCATTCAAAGCTTCACACGCCAGTGATATAGTTGAAATGGGTGTTTTCAACTCATGCGTCATATTATTGATGAAGTCATTTTTGACATCAGAAAGCTTTTTCTGCCTAATAATGGTGTGTATTGTATAGTAGAAAGCCCCAATCAAAATGAGGATGAAAAATGCTGAACTAGCGAACATCACCCAGAGATTATTGAAAACATATCTCTCCTGAGAAGGAAAAAACACCATTAAATAATCAGGGTGATACAGAATGTCATGTGGGAAAAGTCTAACCCTAAAACGCGATCGCATCAACTCTTGAGAATAATCGCTAGGGTGATCAACGAAAAGTCGATTGCTGATGAAGTCGTATAACCCAAATTCATAGTCGGCAGAAATGCCTACCGCAGCTAGTTCAATTTTTAACAGAGAATCAATCAATTGAGGATTTACCCTGTCTTCGACACCTGAATTTACGTTCAGATTAAAAAGCTCTTGAAAAACATCACTAACCAAACCACTCTTCTTCATGAGACGCTCGAGGCGAGGGTCGGCATTTTGCTCAAGAGAACGTAACTCAGAACTTACATCACTGTAAAATGGCTGTCCGTTAGTTTGTTTAAGAGTTCTTCTTCGTTTGTATTCTACCGTTCCGGTGGAGTCGGTTTTTATTTCACTTACAGATTCAATGCTACCATCTTGGGTAAGTTGGCGAAACTCCGTTTGAAGTTCTCCGGGGCTAACCTCATTCCAATACACTAAACCTGAGGTTGTTGTATCTTTTCTATTGATGTTTTTTGAAATGATAGAGTCGATGCCCATGAAAAACATCTTTCCCTGACGAGAGGCATCGAAACTTTTGCGAACATTAGAAGCCACTTCCTGGCGTTCAACCATATCAACAACCTGAGATAAAGCATTTGAGACATTCGTCTCGAAGCGCTGGCTTTCTAGTTCAATAGCGTTGTTGATCCAATAAATCTGAATGGCAATCAAGCCCGACAGTGCCAAAGCTAGCAGCGCACTTATGAGACGGATGTTATTTCGATTTATCATAAAACAAATAAATCAGCAGCCAGCTGCTCAAAATCTGAGATACTCAGCTGCTCTGCTCTTTTATCCAAGAATGGGTGACTAAATTCTTTTCCTTGTGTAATAGGTTTAAGTGCATTTCTCAATGTTTTCCGTCGTTGATTAAAAGCAGTTTTAACTACATTTCTAAAGAATGGATAAGGAATACTGAGTTCTACGTTTTCCTTCCGCCGTAGGCGAATAACAGCCGACTTTACCTTAGGGGGCGGGGAAAAAACATGCTCGTCGACAGTGAAGAGATACTCCGTTTCATAATAGGTCTGTAAGAGAACACTGATAATTCCATATACCTTGCTACCATGTTTAGAGGCAATCCGTTCAGCCACTTCTTTTTGAAACATCCCAACAATTTCCTGAACCGACTCTTTGTAATCGAGGCAATGAAAAAGTATTTGTGATGAAATATTATAAGGGAAATTCCCAATAACTGCTCCTGTTGAATTAAGAAGCGTTGATAAATCCATCTCTAGAAAATCACCTTCAATAATCCGATCTTTTAAAGCAGGGAAATTCTCTTTCAGATAAGCAACAGAATCTCTGTCAAGCTCAACCACCCTTAAATCGAAATCTCTTTCAAGGAGAAACTGAGTCAAAACACCCATTCCCGGACCTACTTCAATAACCTGCCTTTTTACTGTTTCACCAGAAAGAGCAAGGGCTATATCCTTGGCAATTCCAAGATCACGAAGGAAATGTTGACCAAGAAACTTTTTTGCTTTAACGTGCTGCATCAAACAAATTCCAATAAAGTTCTAAATGCAACGAATTTATTCTTGTACCTCAATGAATGATCAGCCTGCAAATGCGGGGCGTGTTCACTTCGGTATTGCTCATAATCATCTATCGACTTAAGGAAATACTGAATAGAATAGGTAAAGCCTTCACCCGGCTCGGTGTTAAGCACCCTTAAAAATTTATTTTCAACAAATAGCCCAGTTGCCAAAACTTCAGGAATATGGACCGTTTTCATCCATTCAACCCAATCCTCTTGCACTTCCGCATCAATATTTACTGTAACATTATATAAAATCATGCTTCAAAGATACTCTGAAAATCTCGCTTCAACAGATTCTGTAAACTCCATACTCTGTGGCAAATAAAAACTTGTTCACATCT
Source organism: Bacteroidia bacterium (assembly GCA_040882555.1). Classification (GTDB taxonomy): domain Bacteria; phylum Bacteroidota; class Bacteroidia; order M30B66; family M30B66; genus M30B66. The sequence continues at coordinate 14,802 of JBBEBC010000147.1, read as the reverse complement.
TTTCAATTCCCTCATCATACCCGCTTTTAATATCCGTTAGCTTAGCAAAAACCGAGATTTTATGGCTCCCCGTAAGACCCGCCAAAAGAAAATTTACGTACTCGACACTTCCGTAATTCTTTACAACCACAATAGCATTTATAGTTTTGAGGATAACGATGTAGCTATTCCGATTACTGTACTTGAGGAATTGGATAATTTCAAGAAAGGCAACGATACCAAGAACTTTGAAGCTCGAGAATTTATTAGGAAAATGGATACCCTTTCTGGGAATTTCATTCTAACCGAATGGATTAGCCTGGGAGAAAAACTTGGAAATTTCAAGGTGTTGATGAATGGCAAGGGCAAAAACATTGATGCCATTAAAATTCTTGGGGAAGACAAGGCCGATCATAGAATTATTAATGCTGCTATTGGCTTAACAGAGGAATTTCCTGATAAGAAGGTTGTGCTTGTTACCAAGGATATTAACCTTCGGTTGAAGGCAAAATCGCTCAATGTTCATGCAGAAGATTTTGAAACAGGTAAAATCAAAGATGTTGATCATCTGTATACTGGCCGGTCAATCATTCACGGAGTAAATGTTGCAATTATTGATCAGATTTACAGCGAAGGTCATTGTAAAGCAGATGATTTTCTGGATGATGAGCCTATCTATAACCATTACTACATTTTAAAAAACGGGAAACATTCGGTTTTATCTTGGTATAATCCTGAATCTGGTTTGGTTGAGCGGGTAGAGAAAACCTCTGCTTATGGAATTCGCCCTCGTAATGCTGAGCAAATTTTTGCACTGCACGCGCTGATGAATCCAGCCATTAAGTTGGTTACGCTTCAGGGCGTTGCCGGAACCGGGAAAACCCTATTAGCTTTAAGCGGAGCACTTGAACAAAAGCGTGAATATCGCCAGGTTTATTTGGCTAGACCTATTGTGCCTTTAAGCAATAAGGATATTGGTTATTTACCAGGTGATATCAAGAGCAAGCTTAATCCATACATGGAACCTCTTTGGGATAACCTGAAAATGATTCAGAATCAATGGGATGAGTCCGATAAGGAATACAAGAAAATTACCGAAATGGTGGATAGTGAAAAGTTAATGATCACTCCATTAGCTTATATCCGTGGTCGCTCATTAAGTAATATTTATTTCATAGTTGATGAGGCACAAAACCTCACTCCGCATGAGATTAAAACCATTATTACCCGTGCCGGGGAAAATACCAAAATCGTTTTTACCGGTGATATCTTCCAGATTGACACGCCTTACCTCGATACCCAATCGAACGGCTTGAGTTACCTCATTGATAAAATCAAGAATAACAAACTTTACGCTCACATTACCCTCGAGAAAGGCGAACGTTCTGAACTAGCGAATCTGGCGAACGAATTATTATGAGTGAGGAATAAAAGGAAGGAATTGGGGGATTTGAAAATCCTTACGTCAAGAAAAATTGATGTGTTGATAATTGCTATTTCATAATTTTCCTTTTTGCAATATTGACCAAGCCTCAACGTTCAATGCTCATTCTAAATCTTAGCACGCTAATCTCATCAAACATTTAGAAATTATAAGCTTCATGAAATTCAACTTCACCCTTTTTCTTATTGTTTGTGGGCAAACAGTCTTTGGTCAATTAAATTCTGCTGAAATTAAAGCTGTTCAGAAATCCTTGGCTAAAGTGAATGAGAATCTTTATGCTTCAAAATATGAAGTGAGCAACAAGGTATATTCAGATTTTCTGATTGCTCTTAGGCAAAATGGGAAAACAGACAAGTATCAAACTGCCATGATTGATACTTCTGCTTGGGGTGAAAGTCCGTATACAAAGTATTATCATAAGCATCCGGCATATAATGAATATCCTGCTGTGAACATCAGCTATGAAGGGGCTCGTCTGTTTTGTGAATGGCTAACAGAACAATACAATACCAGCGAAAAGAGAAAATTTAAAAGAGTTAATTTTAGACTTCCATCAGAACAGGAATGGGTTACTGCAGCAAAAGCTGGCCATGCCGAAGCACACTATCCTTGGAAATACAAAAACGTTATAAATGAAAAAGGTGAAGCATATTGCAATCATTCCTTATCGTCCATTGGAATGAGAGAAGGAGATGCTGGAAATAATGGTAATGCCGACATCACAGCTCCAGTAAAATCTTATAAACCAAACGATTTCGGTCTATACAATATGAGTGGAAATGTTGCAGAGATGCTAAATGAGAAAGGTAAAACAAAAGGTGGAAGCTGGAGAGATTCTGCTGATGATATGAAAATTGAGAGTAAGGGAGAATTTGCCAATTACCAACAGCCTATGATAACGGTTGGCTTCAGGTACTTTATGGAAGTCCTTGAAAAATAATCTTTTCTAAAAGCCCTAGATTTTCAGACTATTTTAATACACGCTCCCGCAAGAGACTTTCCTAATTCTTGAAATAGAAAGGGTGTAAAGCTTGCCCTGCATAATTCTGCAA
>JBBEBC010000147.1:4307-12227 GCA_040882555.1 Bacteroidia bacterium | reverse complement strand
GCAACATCTTCTTTATCAAAGCTATCTGTCCTAAATGATAATGCAGATGTTCAATAATACCTGCTATATTCCTGTACCAAGTTCCGTATTTCTCATCAGTAAAGGGTTCTTCGAGAATTGTATCAGGTAATTGTTCAAGCAAACCAGCAGCTCGCTCAGCATGTTCGCAAATTCTTACTAATAACTCATCCCAATCTTTTTGGGAATTTAATTGCGGTAAAATAAAACTGCTTTCATCTTTGGCATTCAAAGGCTTGCCTTCAAGAACTTGAAGCAAAACACCTACATAATATGTTGAATGACAAACCAATAAAGCGATGCTATTTAAAGAATTAACTTCTCTTTCGGCATCGGCGAGGCTCATGTCAGAAAGCAGGTCTTTGAAATTGGAGGAGGTCCAGTTGCCTCCAAAATGAATATCTCTTAAGTGCTTGGCTAATTGTTGAGTTGTTTTCATTGATTTTGACTTGATGCAATTTAAATCTTTTAAATTTTTACCAAAAATCAATTCCGCAACACCTGCTGCTCCATTGGGTTAAAAGGCATCATTTATACGGATGTAAAATCCGCCGCCACCTTCGTTATTCCAGGCATAATCGAATCGTACAAAAACAGATTCCTTAGGATTCAAAAGCAAACGAATTCCACCTCCACCAGCAACTTTAATACGTTGTAGATTAAAACTATCAAAGCTATTGGCAACCTCTCCCGCTCCAATAAAAGCTGAAGCATGAATGCGTTTATAAATAGGTTGTCGCCACTCAGCTTGAGCTGCCAGATAATGTTTATCGCGAAAACGCCCCTCAAAGAAACCTCTCATTAAAAATGCACTACCCAGTCGAGGTAATTCCCTGAATGGTTGTTCACCAAAAGTGAGGTCTGCAAACACTTGTAATGCAAGGACTTGTCTTGACCTTTTTGTACTCAGGTAATATCGGCCGTCGGCCTGAATTTGATTAAACCTGTAATTACTTCCGGCAAATTTGCCATAAGCCGACCAAAATACATCAGCATACCAACCCTTCTGTGGACTAAAAGGATTATCACGAAAATCGGCTTGAATATTAGGCCCAAAGCCACCAATAACGCTTCCTGCATTGCCTTGTATATCCGGAATGATATCTAGCCAGGTGAGCTGATAAATATTAGAATAGCGCATAGCAATTCCGCCAAACCAATTTCCCGATATTTTCTTGAGTAATTTCGACTGCAAATAGATTCTCTTATATGCCAAATCTGTTTTACCATCCTGCGAAGCAGAAGGACCTACACCCCAAAAGTGATCGGTAAAGTCGAGGTAACCCGCTCTGCCCCGAAAGATAAATCCTTCACCAGGAGTAAAAATATTCCAGATAGGTTCCAGAATAAACTGATTTTTAGTGGTGTAGGCAATCTGAAGATACGCATTTGAAGAACGAGTATTGGTATCCTTCCCTGCTTTAAAAAAGTAATTCCCCGCCAAACCCATTTTCACCCCTGTTTCGGGACTGTTCTGTATGATTGGATTGCCAATAAAACGCAAGTTCTTCCCGAAAAACTTCTCAAAACGACTTTCCTCCTTCTTTTCCTGAGCTAGAAGCTCAGAGCAGAAAAGCAGACTTATTAGCACATATAGAAGCGTTCTCAAAGCTTGAATTTATATCTCAAAGAAAGACAGAAAACTTGAAATTGTTCATGATTTAAGATTTTAAGAAATCTCATGACCTTTTTTTATGGCTCTTCGTCGTTCGGGAGCCATGACGTGCCGATTCATATAGATTTTAGCCAGCTTCTTTGCATCAGCACTTTTAATAATTGGCCAAAGCTGTTTACCTGCTTCAATGCGTGTTTTTTCAGTCAATACAATACGATTAGGATAGGATTCACCGGGCGCGAAGTTGTAAAAGACTTGTTCCATAGGACTTAATAGCCAGGGCGCGTGCACAAGTTCATCCGGTATATCGTTCAACTCAGGAACCCATTTTCTTATGAATTTTCCTTCAGGGTCTTTTTCTCGACTCTGTTTAACAGGGTCATATACCCTCAAAATATGCATACCCGTTGTTCCTGCTTGCATTTGTAATTGCGGATAATGGATGCCTGGTTCAAAATCTAAGAACAACTGTGCCAACCAATGAGATCCAGCCTGCCATGGTTGCCAAAGATGATGAGTAAGGAAAGAAACGAGCATCGCCCTCATCCTAAAATTAAGCCATCCCGTTTCTATCAAACATCGCATAGAGGCATCAACCAAGGGATAACCTGTTTGTCCCGTTTTCCAGGCGTTCAGATAAGCTTCATTCACATCCTGCCGCAAGGCATTAAAAGCAGGATTTATATTTTCAAATTCAATACGACTTTCTCTTTCGAACTTTTGGATAAAATGGGCTTGCCAAAAAAGCCGAGAACGAAATTGACGCAAGGCTCTTGAACTTCCAGATGCCTTAGAATGAGCATCTACAGCTTGAATAATTTGTCGAACCGAAATAGAACCCCAAGCTATATGCACACTAAGACGGGAACATGAAAAAGTGCTATTATAAGGCTTAGAGATATGCTTGAAGTAGTTGTTCACTCTGCTTTGCAGGAAATCATGAAGAATTTCATGTGCTAGAGTTTCGCCTCCTGCTTGCATTTCGGGTTCTCGCCTAAACGGCGGAAGGTAAGATTCTATTTGATGTTGAAATGGCTTTATATCTTGGAGGCAAGATACGTGTTGAGGCTTTCTCATTTGCACTTCCCAGAGCTGATGCCAATTCTGTTTTCTATCGAAGCGCCTGATTACTCCATTGGTTTGGTACTCAGTCCAAGAAATTTGATTCTCCTTGAACCACTTAAGGAGGTTGATGTCTCTTTGAAAGGTGATTTGGATGCCTGTTTCTTCGTGCGATAGGACTCGATTAATTTCAAAAGTTTGATGTAGTTCTTCAAAAATAGCAGGCGCATCACCCCTTAAAACTAAAAGCTCATGACCATAGTCTTGCATTTTGGTTCTTAATTCTGCTAGACAATCCGAAATAAAAGCAAAATGCCTATCAGAATAGTGAGGATCACCTATTAGTTCGTCTTCAAATATGTAAAGGAAAAGAGTTGGCAAAGCCGACTTTCCCGCTTGCTCAATCGGAGCGTGGTCGGTCAACCGTAAATCTCTTTTAAACCAAACTACCTGAATGGACATGTGTTCTAAACATGACTTTCGGTGCTAAGTTCAAATTCACAAGGTATTTAACTGAAGTTTTTTTGAGTGAGAGCTTTACTTGTACAACCTAAAGCAAAGACTGTTTTGGTGTAGCTATTTGAAGTCAACAACTGTATTACTGTCCAAATTTATATGATTTTGGACAGCACGTTGTCTATATTTATGCGATTTTGGACAGTAGAATACCTATAATAACAGAATATTGTACAGGAGCATGCTCTTATTTTAAGATAAATCTTATCAGATAGACACCCATTCGAGAAAGTTTTCTTTGTGAATTACTTCCATAAGTTCGGGAGAATAAGCATCAGCAAAAGCCTGATGGAACTTATGTTTTCTTTTGGGACTGTATTTTATCTCCCAAGCTTTGAAGCCACCATCCTTTTCTTCGATGTAGTCAATTTCCTGTTGATAGGTTGTCCGCCAGAACCAAGATTTAGCGTGACTATTTGAGTAGCTCAACTTTTTAAGCCTCTCAGAAATCATGAAGTTTTCCCAAAGATGACCTTTGTCCAGCCTATTTTCAAGAGGCAGAAAATTACCAATCACGGCGTTTCGAATTCCGTTATCCCAGAAATAGACCTTTCTAAAAGATTTGATTTCATTTCTCAGATTTCGCGAAAGAGGTTCTAGTCTAAATATGATGAAGGTTTTCTCGAGTAAGTCTAAGTAAGAGTCTATAGTGTCTTTGCCTACACCTAGAAGGTTTGCAAGTTCATTTATAGAGACTTCTTGCCCAAGTTGTAAAGCCAGAGCTCGCAAAAGATCTTCGAGCAATCGAGGTTTTCTAACACCTTTCCATGAAAGCAAATCTTTGTATAAATAGCTCGAGGTAATTTCTTTAAGAATATCCTGCTCATTTCCTAGATTCGTAATTACTTCGGGGTACATGCCATAAATAAGCCTTGAATCGAGCTGTTGCCAAGCTTTTAGAGCTCCCAGACTGTCACTGAATTCTTGCCACGAAACTGGAAATAAAATCATTTCCCTCTTACGACCAGTAAGCGATTCATAGGTACCTTCTGTTAGTTCTAAAGATGAAGAACCTGTTAAAACAAGGCGCACTTCTGGCAATTCATCATGAATAAGCTTGGCTATTAGTCCAACTGAAGGAATTCGCTGAGCTTCATCAATGCAAATAAGTTTAGACTTTCCTAAAATTAAACGCAGATTCTCTAATGAGAAATTGCTGAACATAGCTACAACTGAAGGATCATCAGCAGTAAAATAAAGAGTATCGTTGAACCCCTGCAACAACTTCTTGATTAAGGTGGTCTTGCCAGTCTGCCTTGCTCCAAGTATAACTAATACCTTGTGTTTAGCAAAGGGTGTTTTTAATGACTGTTCTAGTATTCTGGGTATCATTTTCCTGCTAATTCAAATTCCTACTGTCCAAATTTAGGTAATTTCTAACAACATACTGTCCATTTTCGTATTATTTTAGACAGTATGTTGTTAGAAATCATATGATTTTAGACATCATGATGTTAAATTTTATGCGAATTTAGACATTAGGCTGTGCTATAGAATTACATATTGCCTGTTAATCCTTTATTAATCAGCAACTTAAATTCAATCAATAGCTATTTCATCTATAAAAATATAGGCATCTCCTCCAGCCCCTAAATGCCATTCGGGTAGTTTGCCGAAGTTTTTTGCTTGTACTTTTACATATCTAGCATTTACTGGATATGCAATAAACATAGGCTCGGGCTTTCCATCATCTCTTCCTGAGTTAAAAACAGCATTCCAACGTTGCACGTTGTAGTCATTTGCAGAAATAGCTGGTGAAACACTTCCAAACAAAACCCAATCAATCCCATTGAGAGACGTGAAATATTCGACTTCGGTGGGCAACAAAATCCAACTTCGGGTATCTTGTAAAAAGGAAGCATTCACGCTGTAAATCAAATTAGGCTTCTGCATGTCAATCACACATTCAAAATCTTGTCCTTGATAGCCCTGCCAACCGCCTTTACGCCAGTCTTCATCGGCAAATACACCATCAATAATGCCCTGGTCTCCACCGGCGGTGTATTGCGGATTGTATTTCGATGAAATCTCAATGGTATAATTATGTGGAATCTTGAAGTACCGAGCAGAAACCGCAGTGCTCTTGCGATCTCCATTCACTTCAAGCACCTGAAAATGGCATGTTTTATCCAAGACAAGCTCTTCACCCAATTTAAGTTCATTTGAATTTTTATCGGGTGTTTCTCCATTGATGGTGTAAAAAAGCTTTGAGTTTGTTTCTGAAGGAGTCACGCTCACTTTGAGTTGATCACGAAAAACCTTTTGCGATGTTTTTATAACCGGAACAGGCAATATGGTCTTTCCAGGCAAGTATTTCATATTGGGCTCAACGGAAATTGGAGCTTTTTCTGAGCGCTCAAGCTGAATGGTTTTGCCGGCAACAATGTCGCTATGATTGAGCAAAAAACGAGTCGTTCCGTTTACTGAAGACACCCAATCGCCTGTGCCACTGGTTTTGATTGTAAACGTTTTTCCATCTTGAGGTGTAATTTGAATTTCATTGAAAATCGGATTGCCAACGGTGTATTCAGGGCTGCCGGGACAAAAGGGATAAAATCCAATCGCTGACAGCACATACCAAGCACTCATCTGTCCACAGTCTTCGTTGCCCGAAAGTCCGTCTGGTGCATTAAAATATAATTCACGGAGGATTCGGTTTACATACGTTTGCCCGAGCTTAGGTTCTCCCAATTCGGTGAACATCCAAGCCATATGATGCGACGGTTCATTGCCGTGGGCATATTGCCCGATGAGACCGGTAATGTCAGATTGCTCTCTGCCGCTGGTTTTTGATGTGGTATTAAAAGTGAGGTTCAGTTTGTTAATGAGTCCATCGGCATTAGAATACATTGTTTTAAGAGCCTGAAGATCATGTGGGACAAAAAAGCTGTACTGCCAGCTATTGGCTTCAGTGTAATGATTGTTCACTTCAAAAGGATCGAATGGCTCTAGCCAAGCACCATTTAATTTGGGCCGCATAAATCCCTGGCTGCTTCCTTCAGATTGATCAAAAAGATTTTTCCATCCCTGCGAACGCAGGAAATACATTTCTGAAATAGAATCGATGCCAAGCTCTTTGGCAAACTGGGCAATGCACCAATCATCGTAGCAATATTCTAACGTTTTAGAAACGCTTTCAGACTCATCGTCAATCATTAAGTAACCTTGTCTGGTATAATCAGGCAAGCCCAAATGATTCCAGTTAGCGCTTTTTTGCATGGCTTGAAGGGCTAGTTGTGCATCGAAATCACGAATACCCTTTATCCAGGCATCAGCAATTACCGAAACGCTGTGATAGCCAATCATACAATCGGTTTCGTTGGCAGCAAGTTCCCAAACCGGAAGTCTTCCACCTTGCTCATACATTTTCAGAAAAGTGCGAATAAAATCGCGGCTACGTTCGGGATACAGAATGGTGTAAAGAGGATGCGCTGCGCGGAAAGTATCCCAAAGAGAAAAGACCGTATAATAGGTAAAGTCTTCAGCTTTATGAATTTTTTGGTCCATCCCGCGATAGCGCCCATCTACATCATTGGCTGTATTTGGCTGAATCATTGTGTGATACAAGGCTGAATAAAAGATTTTTTGTTGCTCATCCGAACCGCCTTTAACCTGAATTCTCGAAAGCTCTTCATTCCATTGATTAATCGCTTGGGTTTTCGCCTTGTCAAAATTTAGTGCTGATGCTTCCTTATCTAGATTCTGTTTTGCACCATCCATATCGGTTAGTGAAATCCCCACTTTTACTTCAAGGCTAGGCACAGTCATTTCAGAAAAAAGAAGAATTGCATTTACGTCGCCATGCTCAAAATCTCCATCAATTTGAATATCCGTGATTTTTTGGCTGAATTCCATTTCAAAGTATACATGCTGCTCTTTAGCCCAAGCTTCGCTAATGCGGTAACCGCGAATACGAGTTGGGCCAATTTGCTCAATTTCTCCAATAAATAGCTTGTCTCTATGCAGTAAATCCAAGACTAAAGAACCCGAATTCTGTTCGAAGGTATAGCGATGAAATCCCACGCGAGTGGTAGCAGTTAATTCGGTTTTGATGCTATGTTTATCAAGATAAACTTCATACCAACCTGCTCCAGCATTTTCGTTTTGATGTGAGAAGGTCGAGGAATATTCTTGTTTATCTAAGCTTGCCTTTCCATACGGCATCGGCATAAGCATGATGTCGCCATAGTCAGAAACACCAGTTCCGCTAAGGTGAGTATGAGAAAATCCGTAGATGATAGAATCGCTGTAGTGATAGCCCCCACAACCGTCCCAGGAACCATCGATTCGCGAATCTGGACTTAATTGCACCATGCCGAACGGCGTTGTAGCTCCGGGAAAAGTATGACCATGACCACCTGTTCCAATAAACGGATTGACGAGCGATGCGGGAGAGATTTGTGCAAAAAGGCTTACTGGCAGTATGAAAGATAAAAGCAGCGACTTCATTCAATGGATTTGGTGTCAAAAGATAGACAGAATCCTTCAAAGTGGGCGGACTCCGATAGAAATCGGGGCCAGGCCCAACAAAGCCATTCTTCGACAGGCTCAGAATGACTTTAATAGGCTTATAATAAAAGAGTTAGACGTCAGGCTGAGCTTGTCGAAGCCTGACTTTAATAGGCTCATAATAAAAGAGTTACACGTCAGGCTCAGCTTGTCGAAGCCTGACTTTAATAGGCTTATAATAAAAGAGTTAGACGTCAGGC
>JBBEBC010000147.1:0-4207 GCA_040882555.1 Bacteroidia bacterium | reverse complement strand
TAATAGGCTCTTAATAAAAGAGTTAGACGTCAGGCTGAGCTTGTCGAAGCCTGACGTCTAAAGTATCTAAATAAAAGTAAATGAGATAATAATACAATCGGCACTATGATAGCGGGGAGATAAGTAAATGGGAATTCGAGTATGGCTGTATTGGGTTGCTCAAAAGCTAGTTTTTGAGCGGGCCCTGGCACGGAAAGGATTGCGGTTATAACAATTATTGCCAACAAAATAAGAGCAGCAATATTCCATAGCTTAAGTATTAAGGAAGGGAATTTAACCTTTAGCACTAACAAGAAAAACAATAGCATGGCAGAAATGCCTGAGAGAATGTCAAAATTCCAGCCTTCGAAAGTCATATAAACAGGAATTTTCCCTTCTTCATAAAGCATAAACAAGCCAACCTCAACCGGTATTCTCACAATGCTTATTGCAATCAAGAGGTTAACATTCAGCTTCTTAGTATCGAGCTTTCGTGCAAAATAGATTATGTATATAATGACGGGAATCATTATTGCGAGAATTCTTGGCGGGAAGGAATCTGTGAATTGCAAAAAACCCGAATAGGAAATTACCCCTGCAATAATAAACCAGATTGGGAGAAACACTAAAACCCTTTTGTCCTTGCCGTTAGCTAAATAGAACAGAATTATACAAATCAGGGTAATTATAATGAAAAGAGCAGATATTCCGGTCATGATTTCAGATTTTCAATTAAGCTCTCATTTGAAAATTCTTTAACTCTAAAAAGTCATTGTCTACCGATTTCCGATGGCCATATTTTAAGGAAAAGCAAAATCTTCAAAACGAATATCCAAAAAGATGCGTTTGTCCAAATCTGATTTTGAGGACTTTTCCATGTTTTAAAAATACTTCAGAAATAGCTTAAATCTAGTTTAGAATGCTGGAAAAACAAGATTCAATTCAATATAGTGCAGTTTTATTATTGCAGTCTAATCCTCGAATTTGAGTGCAGGTCGCCATCACTATAAATTTGAAGGGCAATTTCGTTTCCTTCAATCTGACCTGTGCCTGTCATATAAAAGCCATTATTAATCAAAGGAACCATCGTTACGGTTTGATTTTCACAATCGGCATTCAATACAACATCATAGGTTGTCAAACCTGAAACTTCCAGTTGACCTTCTAGATTATAAGTACAATCAATTGTTTTGTTTTGAGGATTTCCATTGCTCACAAAGGTGATTTGTCCATAAATATGGTCACGGAAATCGTACATGCAATTAGGTCTGTAGATTAACTTTATGTCTTTGTATTGAATTGCATTGTTTTCATTGGGGACAGAAACTCTGACTGTACCCGTATAGTTTCCGGGATTGGCGAACGTTTGATAAAAGTCGAGTTCTAGGTTTCCGGTCTGATTTGCTTCAATGGGAATATCGTTATCAAAATAGCCAAAAGCAGAAGGAGGCAATTCCTCGAAAGTTGCATAAAACGTTTTAGCTGATTCACTCAAAACGGTAACAGGAATTGATTTGGTTTCGCTGTGTTCAAACACCACAGAATCAGGAATGGTAAAAGAAAATAGAGTTACTTCAGGTTGCTTAGGATCATCTTCTTTCTTACATGATGCGATGACCACAAGAGCAATAATACTCAATAAAATTTTGAACTTCATAATTCAAAGATAGGTAGGATTTTAATTAGCCTTTAGAATTTGAAATTCAACTTAAATATTCTCTAACGGCTTTCCTGATTTTCATTTTAACATCTTCCCAAGAGAGGCCTAAAAGGCAATGGGGGTCTTGACTTTCGTCGGCCTCGATAAAATAGGTAATTGTTTGAGGTATCGAAATCAAGATCATTTGATTGGGAAATTTCTCTGTATGCCATTGAATAATATTCTCCAATCCATATTTCTCCAATAATAATGCGATATCCCAAAAGTCTTTCTTTTTAGCGCGGCCTAAAGTCGCTTGAACTTTCATTGCTGCGATATCTTCATCCGAATAAAATACAATTCCTGATTCTTGAACTGTGTCTCGAATTCTTTGGTGAGGATAATAAATTAGGTCAACTTTAACTTCGTTGATTATACAAAAAAGCGATTTCTTGAATCCTGTCTCTTGGTATGAGAAGGCCTTCAAATATTTTTCGCTTAGCGAATCTAAAATATGTTGCCTGTCGAACTCGGAATGATTGAATAAATCCAAATCTTCTGAAATTCGATGACCATACCGAAGCGCCAACGCCGTTCCTCCTACTAAGGAAAATTCACTTAATAAAGGCATTTTCGAGAGTTCCTCTAATAAGGCAAATGTCCCGGGTAAGACTGCTTCTCTTCGTAGCATCTGAATTCTGTTATATCTTTATCAACCACCGATTCTACCAATCCCCACTTGTGTTCAGGAATATATTTAGCTTTCAATAATGCCTCCCCAACCTTCTCATCACCATAAAACCGTCGGGTTTGACGTATATCTTCCACGTCACCACGCTCAAAAACGCGCTCAATAATAAAATTGGCGTATTTCTTATAATCGAGCTCCTCAAATTTAACATCCCAGAAAATGCGTTTATCAAGAGTAGGTTTATCTGGCTTTTGCATGTAACAAAAATACAATGTTGTAAAGGAAATTAACGTAAATCTGAATCAAATAAAGCTCTATGAATGTCAAAGAGTGTTTAACACCTCATATTTAGCAGCTTCCAAATATGAATCAAGAACCCGAACCCCGTAGTTACTTTCAATGTATTGTTTTACCTCGGGTTGACTCACCCAAACAACATCGCCTGGCTTTAAATCCTCTTTATGCAGTGATTCAATAGAGGTTCCACGCTTAGAAATTATGTCTGCGTAGAATCGCAGATGCGCATGATACCCCTCAAAACAAATATCATAATCAGGAATTCTCTTTTCATTCCTTAAGGATTGCTGTAAAACATATCCAATTTCATATATGCCCTTTTCCCATGAATGAGAACTTGATTTGTAAACTCTTTTTACGGTTGCTAAATAAGGATTATAAAAAACAACAAGTATGATTAAAGCTGGAATTACGCGTCTTATAATTATTCCTTTTTCAACAGTAATTCTGTTAATTAACGTGACGCCCAGATAAATAGGAACGGCCGATATCAAACTTAGAAATGGGAACAGCGGTGCCTCATACCACTCCAACTTTGTTTGTGAAAATGAAATTATTAGCCAGTAGCTTAAAGCTATTAGAACTGAAAAAACTATTGTTTTTTTCAGTTTGCTATTCCTTGAAAACCATGCTAGGATAATCCCTGCGGGGAAAAACCAAAACCAAGGATTAAAATGATGATTAAAGATTAATATAAAATAGTAAAGAAATACTCCATCATTGCCTTCATTTACTTCTAAATACCTGCCTCCTAACTCATTTTCCATTACTGCTTGAAAGTAACCCTGACTTTGTGATTCTCTTAGTAAATAATATGCCCCTACAATAAGAATAACAGCAACACTACCGACAATAAATTGTCTTGAAAACAATAATATTAGTTTTCGGCTGTATGCCAAATACATTACTAATGCAGGCATAAACAGCACTGCCTGAATACTTTTGGTAAGTATGGCTAGTATGCGAAAAATAAAAAAATAAGTTCTCCATCTAGACTTTTCAGTTTCAATAAATGCAAAGAACGAAAATGCATATGCGGTCATAAAAAACACTAGCAAAGCATCATAATCGCCACTTCGGCTTACATGAAACTGAGTATAACCAACAGAGGTGACAAGAATTAAAGCAGCAGCCAAACCAAATACCGTCGACTTCAAATACCTCCTCGACAAACCCAGTATTAAAACACAAGTAAATAAAGCCGCAAATGCACTTGGCAAGCGCACAGCCAGTTCATTGGGGCTTAATAAATTCATGAAAGCCACCTGCAGCCAGATTAATAATGGGGGTTTGGTATTCCATGTTTCCGGCGCTCCTTCATAAAATGTAACAAGCCAATTGTTGTTATAATACATTTCATACGCATTCATAGCCACCCTGGCTTCATCCCAAATTCTAATTGGGTGCACATCTAAATGGACGAATAAAGGAATAAAAACAAGAGATACAATTACAATCCAAAGACCTATTGTGTAGAATTTATTAAGACTCATGAGGCTTACTGTTGAATTGCATTCTTTTATTGATAAAAGCAGTCATTTCAATAACCGAATAACTGAATAGAATAAACTCCTGTATTTTCGCTGGATGAACATTTCACT
>JBBEBC010000146.1:0-12119 GCA_040882555.1 Bacteroidia bacterium | reverse complement strand
AACTTGATGATTGAAGAGGTACCGGATGAACATAGACCAAGCCAATCATCAATAGCATTGCTATTATATGCAGCCTTTTTTTGAACGCAGGATGTTCTAAACAGACTAAGTCTTCCGGAGAAAACCTGTTGGCTTTTGGGGCAATGTTTAAAACGAGAAGCTGCTTTGCTAATTTTTATTAGTCCGCTACCACCCGTTCCTGTCCAAATATTTCCATGGGCATCTTCTAAAAACTTCCCTGTATGAAAAAGCCTCTCCTCATTATTTGCTCCATACCATTTCAAACTGAGTTCGGTATACTTGTTCTCCGACAAATTTACTGTAGCAATTTTTCCACTTTCTGCAATTAACCAAAGTCGGTTATCTGAATCAATGAATTTCGAATATATATAAGCTTCGTTTTCAGGCAAGCTCAAAATTGCAAGAAATGTATTTGTTTGAAAGTCGTAGTGTTTCAAAACATTCTCAGAATCTATAATGTATGGGTTTGCCTCTTTAGAGGAAATTGCAATCACATTACCTCCAATCACATTCGTCATCAAGTTAGGTTGATGGGCGTGTTGGCGTATGATAAATTCGTCTTTAGAAAATGGCTTGACTATTTCGTAAATCACATGGTTATTGTAGTACCAGAGCTTACCATCACTTCCAAAAACAAGATTATTACTCCATAATTGTGCTCCATTGGCTATAGCTAAAGCCGGCATTGAGTTAATTGCGGCTTCTATGATAAAATCTGATTCCAAAATAGAAACTGACTTTTTTCGGGGCAAAACTCTAAAGTAACCTGAAGATTCTGAAGTGAGTAACACAACTCCGCCTTCCGAATCTTCGGTTAGTTCCTTAACAAAGGTTTCAGACAAACCAGAATTACCCTTATTATAATGAGTAAAACTTTCGGTTAAAGGATCGAATAAATCTAAACCATGACTTTGTGTCCCTATCCATAGTCTATCTTCCGAATCCACCAATAAACAATTTACAAAATTGTCTGATAGTGAATACTTGTTTTCAGGGTCATTCCTAAACACTTTAAAGCTAGTACCATCATATCTATTTAGGCCATCTTTTGTTGCAATCCAAAGGTTCCCTGTTTTATCCTCGGCAATACCATTAACCATCCCCTGAGAAAGACCTTCATTTATACCAATTTGTTCAATCCGAGTAGGCAGTTCATTCACCTTGACTCTCGAAGGTATATTTTGGGATGATAGCACCTGAAAATAACCTAAAAGAATAAGGCATAGAAAACTAGATTGAGCAAGAAATCTGACCGAATGTAGCAACATTGCAATTTCCTCTTTTTGGGTTGGGGTCTAAATTATAATTTAATTTCAATATCACTTTGTCTTCCTCCAAGCGAATAAACTTTTTAATTGATGATACTTGAAATCCTTAGATAAATATAATGAGCTTGTTTTTCATACCTAAAAATCATTAGAATCAATGATTGACTGCTTTGGATACTAAGTTCAACTTTACATCAACTTAAAAACCAATCTTAAACCAAATGAAAACAATTTCAATGCTTACAAAGGGAATTATCCTGATGTTGCTAACTGCCTTTACAGGTTTGACAGCATTGGCACAGGCTCCAGAAGGAGTAAATTATCAGGCGGTAATTCGTAATGCCGCTGGAGAACTGGTGACCAGCGGAACAGTGAAAATGCGTTTTACCGTAAAATCGGGCAGCGCATCCGGAACAACCGTGTATCAGGAATCAAAAGATCTGACCCCGAACAACTTTGGTTTGGTGACACATACCATAGGGACCGGTACCGTCTCTTCTGGAACGTTTGCCAATATTGATTGGGATGGAGCATCTCAGTATCTTAAGGTTGAGGCCGATCCTAACGGTGGAACAAGCTATGCTGATCTTGGAACAAACAAGTTTCAAAGTGTTCCGTATGCATTACATGCAAAGACGGCTGATGCACTTACAGGAGGTAGTCCTTTAAATTGGTCACTTTCTGGCAATAACATGTACAATGACAACACAGGAAATGTCGGAATTGGAACCACTAATCCTCAGGCCAAATTGGAAGTGAATGGTGCTGTAAAAGTGCAGGTAACAACGGCAAACCCTGCGCCTAAAACAGTTTACGGAAACAGTATGCCAATAGCCTATGGTTTCATTAACGATAATGGTACAGTTATAAGCGACTATGGCGTTGCTTCAGCTACCAGACTTTCAACTGGTCTGTACCGGATCACGTTAGACAATGCGTTTAGCGGTACGCCCATCGTATCCTATGCCAATTATGATTACAACACCATTAGAGTTGGTAGTTGGTATGCGCAATCTTCTACCGTGGTAGAAATAAAATGGTTCAATCTTTCTGGTACTGCTACAAATTCTGCTTTCTCATTTACCATACACGGAACGCCTCAATAAGAATAGGCTTCAGGAAGCCTGTTCAAACTTTAGAACATACCAACCATGAAAAAACTAATCATAACCGCACTTGCCTTTGCACCACTTGCCATCTTTGGGCAGAGTGCAGAGCGGCAGGTAATAGCTTCAGCTGGAGGTTTTACTTCAACAAGTGGCTTGCAAGTTTCTTCCACCGTAGGTGAAGCTGTAATTGCTACAGGTATTTCATCTACCATCATCGTTACACAAGGTTTTCAGCAATCAAATAGCAGTTCTGTAGGAATAGAAAAATTGGAGGAAAATGGACTTTCCATAAATGTATATCCCAACCCAGCATCCGAGGAGGTCACGCTTGAGATTGAAACAAAAACTGTTCAACTAGTAAAAGCTACTATTTACGACATGCTCGGTAAGGAAACAGGTATATCCGTTTCAAACATTCGCGCCTTTGGAAAGGTGAAACAGAACCTGAATGTAGCTTCCTTGGTTCCGGGGCAATATTTTATTTTGTTCACTGATGACAACCTAACGCTGGGAACCGCTCAGATTCAGAAGGTGAAATAACTAACACGCTGATTCGATTGAAAAGGCTCGCTTTGCAACTGCAAGACGAGCCTTTTTTATTTACCATAAAAATCATTAGAATCAATGATTGACAGGTTTCCCTTCGTTAGTTATGTTTGATGCCGATTATCCTAAACAAAACTTTAATGAAACACCTAATTAGAAGCTTGTCCATCATTGCTGTCGTGGCTTTAATGCTCAATGGATGCAAGAAAAAAGACGATGCATCTTGCATTGATGGAATTAAGAACGGTACTGAAACAGCGGTTGATTGTGGTGGTCCCGATTGCAACCCATGTAGTAGTTCAGAATCTTGCTCAGACGGCATTCAGAACGGAAATGAAACAGGCGTTGACTGTGGCGGTTCGTGCGCACCTTGCACAGTTGCTCCATCTTGCACAGACGGTATTCAGAATGGAAATGAAACAGGTGTTGATTGCGGCGGTTCATGCCCACCATGCTCGGTGGTTCCAACTTGCAATGATGGCATACAGAATGGCGACGAAACAGGAGTTGATTGCGGTGGTTCTTGTCCTAATTCTTGTGCAACTTGTACCGATGGTATTCAGAACGGTGATGAAACGGGCATAGACTGCGGAGGTTCTTGTCCAGCTTGCTTTAGTTGTGGTAATAGCATTACTGACGTGGAAGGAAATGTTTACGCAACCACTGAAATAGGAGGGCGTTGTTGGACAACTAGCAATATGAAAACTAGCACTTACAATGATGGTACTGCTATTAGCGGTTCTGGTTGGAGTAACTATGGGAATGATCCAGCAAATGACAATACTTACGGTAAACTATATTCTAATTCAGTTGCCAGCTCTGCTAAACTGTGCCCAGAAGGATGGCATGTGCCAACTGATGCTGAATGGACACAGATGATTAATTCTATTGGAGGAACAGCCGTAGCAGGTGGTAAGCTTAAATCAACTAGCAACCTGTGGTTGTTTCCTAACACCGGGGCAAGCAATAGCACCGGGTTTACTGCGCTGCCTGGCGGATACTATTCTGGGAGTTTTGGTCACTTCGACATATCTTATTATGCTTACTTCTGGTCAACAACACAAGGTTCGCAAAGCAATCAAGCATGGTCAATAGGCCTTTCAAATGCAGATGCAGTTGCTTCTCGGTTAAGCAGCGCGAAAGTTTGGCACATGTCGTGCCGATGCGTAGAGGACTGATATTTAATAGTTAAACATATGACCCAATAGGCAGAAATTTTACTTTTCAGCCGGGACAGTTTTTATCAATAACTTAAACCAAGAGAAATGAAATTAAGTAACCAATTGCTGAGATTGTCATACATTTTGCTTTTCCTTGTGATAAGCTGCAAGAAAAAAGACGATGCCTCTTGCATTGATGGTATTAAGAACGGTACCGAAACAGCGGTTGATTGTGGTGGTCCTGATTGCAACCCATGTAGTAGTTCAGAATCTTGCTCAGACGGCATTCAGAACGGAAATGAAACAGCTGTTGATTGTGGTGGCTCATGCCCACTATGCACTGTGGTTCCAACTTGCACAGACGGTATTCAGAATGGAAATGAAACAGGTGTTGATTGTGGAGGTTCATGCCCACCATGCACTGTGGTTCCAACTTGCAATGATGGTTTACAAAATGGGAATGAAACAGGTGTTGATTGTGGAGGTTCATGCCCACCATGCACGGTGGTTCCAACTTGCAATGATGGCATACAGAATGGAAATGAAACAGGTGTTGATTGTGGCGGCTCATGCCCTCCTTGCGCATTTGTTTGCGGAACAGGAACCGTTTCTGACATAGATGGTAATACATACAGTACGGTGCAGATTGGCAATCAGTGCTGGACAGGAGAGAACCTAAATACCACAAAGTTGAATAATGGTACTTCCATAGCCTTAATTTCTGAAGTAAGTTCTTGGAATACGAGTTCTCCAGCATGGTGTGAATATGGGAATAGCTCTGCCAATGGCGAAACATATGGAAAACTCTACAATTGGCACGCTGCTGCCATAGGAAATCTTTGCCCTGCTGGCTGGCACGTGGCCACTGATGGTGAATGGTGGGATATGGCGTCGTATTTAGGTTTCAACTATGCTGGTTCTAGATTGAAACCAGGGGGAGATACGGGGTTCAATGGATTATTTGGTGGATACCGTTGGCAAACGGGAGCCTATCTTGATATTAATACGAGGGGCTTCTTTTGGACATCCACAGCATCTTCGGCAACCGATGCAAAATCGAGAAGTTTAAACTCTGGAGGTTCAGTAGCCGGTGGGGATTACCTTAAAACTTTTGGGATGTCCTGCCGCTGTGTTCAAGACTAACAGAAATAATAAACCGATCAATCAATAAACAATATGGGCTGCTTCCGAGCGGCCCTTTTTATTGCCACAAAAATAAATGGAATATTCTATTGAAAATCGTTGAATTAAATTGCCAATTTACTTTCTTGAAAAGCCCGTTAAATCTAGCGAGCTATTAACTGAAAAGGTATTCCTATCAATTTTAATTCTTTACTATTCTTCGACGAATTACAGCTCCAGTTTCTGTTACTACTTCAAGAATGTATAAGCCTGAACTGATATTAGAGCTAGACAAAACAACCTCTTTTTTGTGTTCGACAAATTGGTTGGTTTGAACAATCCTACCGCTGTAGTCCAAAACGTTTACCCCGACAATTAAATCGTCGGGTGAATTAAGATGGATACTTTCTTTGAAAGGATTAGGATAGACCTCCAAATTCACGAACTGCAAATCGTATATCGAGGAAGATGTTCCGATAAAAACACTTGAATCAAGCTTGCAGCCTGCAGCGTCAGTTACTGTAAAGTTATACGTTCCAGAAGGCAAGGAATTCACCTGAAAACCACTGCTACCTGGAAGTTCCGTCCATGTTATCTGATATGGAGGCAAACCGCCTGAAGCACCCACAATTGCAACACCATTGCTAGCACTAGCACTAGCATCAAAAACGGTTAAATTTACCGATGGCGGAGAGGATACATTTACAGTTATCACTTTATCATCTGTTCCTTCATCCGAGATTAATGTTAAGGTAACTGAGTAAGTCCCAGGAACTGGATAGAAAACTTCCACACTTTCATCTGAGCTTGTTGCAGGCTCTCCACCTTCAAAAATCCATTCTCTTGATGTTATATTTGTTGCTTCTGAAATATCAGAATAAACAATAGACCCTTCAAAGCAAATGGCATTTGAAGAACGACTGAAGTCTACAAAATTCCCTTCACCACAATCCGGGGGCACGATATACGATTCTGTGCCATCGAAAGCATCATCTGAATCACCTTGATCAGCTTCAAATCCTAATCCTCTACGTGCAAAGGTTGCCCAAATTAAACAGGCATTTTCTCCATTGTAGTTTAACTCATCTGCAAGCAAAATTGCATCGCGCGCATCTACAAAACCTGGTTGACATGGCTGCAAACGTAAGCCATCCAATACCAATTGAATTGCTTTATTATTCCCGCCTGTGCCATTAATAATATCCGAATCAAAACCATAAACATCAACTAAGTCCCAATACAAATCCCACAACATTGTGCACCAAACGCTGCCCAAACCATGAGGAATACTGAATTGTTGAATATCGTCATAGGTCATAGGATTCACTTCTAAATCTCTCGAATATGGAAAAGGTCTTATTCCAGGTCCTTGCAAACTGGCTCCTAAAAGATAATTACCTATTCCTCTTGCCTGATTTGCAGAATTACTGGATGTAGTTGTCATCGCTAAGGCTATGAAATCACTCCAACCTTCACCTGGCTGCTCTTCATTAAACAAACAAGTTACATTTTGAGGACCAGCAGTTAATCTATTTGACACCCCATGACCAAACTCATGAGCAATAACGCCGTTTTCGAAATTAGAATCGAAATAGGCTTCAATATCACTTAATTGAATAGTAGCATTTACGAGACCTTGCTCTAGAGCTTGCTTAATTAAATTCCCATCATCTATTGAAATCATAATGGAAGGAATAGTCACGGCAGGATCCTGACCTCCCATGGTAATTGCAGCTCCGTCAACATTATTTATCATAACTACTGCAAGCGCACCTGCTTCTTGAGCATTAAGTACTTTAACAGTAAAGTTGCATGAACCTCTGTCGATTAGAGCAATCTTACCAGCCACGCTATTTGCTGGAGATTCACATCCAATATGAAAGTTTGTTCCAGGATCATCAACTAAAACCAAATCTGCTGTAATAGGTTCATCCGTAAACTGAGCTCCAAATACTGCGGTAATTGAGTAATAAGCACCTTGAATTCCTGAAGGAGAGTTAACTAAAAAGTTCTGATCACCTCCACCGAGCTCCCAAAGGTACATTTGCATGCGTGGCGCTTCTCCATCTGGAGGTGTTCCAAAATTTGCATTGTTTACCCCACTTCCATCAAAGCCTTCAGCGTTTACCGCATCATTATCACCAGGAGCATTCGTATAATTTACAAGTTGAAAATTCCCCGAATTTTCATCAAAACCATAATGCCATAATACATCATGCAAACGGTTATTTGAGTAGAATAAATTTGTGATAGCAGCATCTCTGTTACTTTGGGGATCAGCCTCGGGCGCAGGTGCAAAAGGAAAATCAAACTGCAGGTTTATTCCCCCATCAACATAATTGTCTGGGAAATTATCATCGTTTTGATCATCATAAGCAAACACATTATTACCAATCGATTGGGTATCATCAGGTCCATCAGAACCATCCATATCATGCCATCCAAAAGGAGATGCTGCATTATCAGCTGGTTCAGTCAATAAGACTCTTGGGCCATTTAAAGGACTCTCATAAGGAAATGGGAATACTCTATAACCAGAGCCATCACTTGCAACAGCTGAAACATTTTCTATTTCCGGAAAGGAAACACACTCAGTTTGATGAGCCATATTTGATGGGTGCTGACATTCAGAATAAAGCTTATTAACTTTTAGCAAATCACCATTAATTGCGTCTAGAATAAACTCGGTTAGGAGATCTTCATCTTCATTAGAAAGTCTAACTTTTGCAATAGGTTGAAGTTTTTCATCATTTAGGCGATACATTCTTTCAACAAAAACTTCCCCTTCATAATTACTGATTTTGTAAGCTTTTTTAGAATGGCTTAGGTCTCTGGTTGCTTTAATAGCTTGGAGGTTTAATCCGCCGTAAGGCTGCATTGCCTTGTTTAATAACTCTTTATCTTCCAAAGGAACACCTACCAAAACTTCCCTCAATTGAATGTTCTGAATGAAATTACATTGGGTGTTTACAAGCTCACCTTTGCTGTTATATACCAATTGAATACTGGCTTTGTCGATTGGAAGGCCCTGAAAATACTGTTGAATCCATACCGACTTAATCATTCTGTTTTTAGAAGTGTAATCGGAAGTAATAATAGATTCTTCTAGATCAGAGTACACTAATTCGCATCTGTTCGCAGCATCATTCAAAAACTGCGGGCTTGTTTTTAAAGCTGTCTGGGCGTTCAGAATTAATGCGGAAAAGACCAGAATTAGAGTAGAAATGTTTTTCAAGTTATTAGATGTTTTGATGGCTAATTATCAACGTCAGAAATTGTTTTCTGTTCACGAATATAGTTCAAGCTTCGTCTTGTTTGAATAACAATTTTTAGAAAGTCTCGGATTTTTCTTTGCACTACTATATGCCTTTTTGAATATCCCCAATAATGGGGATGGTTCTGAGAATGCATTTTCTAGAATTTAGCATCAATCAAATTATCACTAAAAAACCTAACCATGAAACACTTTACTCTACTCATATTATTCACTATCCTTTTTTCGTCGCTATATGCGGATGAAATAACTCCTCAACAAGCTCAAAACCTAGCTGCTAATTTTTATAGAATACAGAATGGATTTGCTGCTGATCAAGTGAATCTTGTTGAAGAAAAGACTTATAACGGAAGAGCCATTATTTATACCTATCAGGTAAATGAAGATGATGGTTTTGTTATTATCTCAGGCGATGATCAAACATATCCAATTCTAGGTTATTCCTTAAAAGGCAGTTATGTCTATGCCAATCAGGCAAGTCAATTTAGTTCTTGGATGGAGAAATATTTTAACGAAATAGTTTTTATTGTTAATGCCGACATTCCAGCAACAACTGAAATTCAAGAAGCGTGGGAACGATTTTCAAGCGAAGAAACTCTCAATCATGCACTAAGAGCTTCAGTTGGGCCTTTGGTGAACTTAGGATGGGACCAGTCTCCAAATTACAATGCCGATTGTCCCTTCGATTCTCAGTATAACGGCCTTACAGTTACAGGTTGTGTTGCCACTGCAATGGCTATGATTATGAAATTCTGGGAATACCCAGCACAAGGAAGCGGATTTCATTCATTTAATTCTCAGAACTACGGAACTCTGTCAGCTAATTTTGCTAATTCGAGTTACAATTGGAGTTCAATGCCTGCTCAAGTAAACTCTGCTAACACTGAGGTTGCGAAATTGATGTATCAGTGTGGCGTGAGCGTTGAAATGAGTTATGGTGTTGGTCAAACCGGGGGAAGCGCAGCCTATGTAGTAAATGCAGCTTCCCCCATTTTACATTGCTCAGAATATGCATATAAAACATATTTTGGCTATGATGCATCTAGTGTTTCAGGCGTATTGCGTTCTAGTTATTCAAATCAACAATGGATTAGCACCCTTAAAACCGAGCTTGACGAAGGACGTCCTATGCAATATGCAGGAATCGGAAGCGGAGGAGGTCACACATGGGTTTGCGATGGCTACGATAACAATGACATGTTTCACATGAATTGGGGATGGAGCAATCAGAATGATGGTTATTTCAATCTAAATTCTTTGAATCCATCAAATCTTGGAACGGGTGGTGGTGATGGCGGTTTTAATGCTAATCAGCAAGCTGTTATAGGTATTAAGCCTCCCGGCGGAAACAATCCTCCCGCTCCTGCTAGTGTAAATGTCTCAAGCTTTATCAATATTTTCCCAGGTAGTACAGTTGATTTTGCTTCTCCATTTGATGTTTATGCCGATATCAGTAATAGTGGCAATTCAAGCCTAACGGCTGATTTTGCAGCTGTTCTTCTTAATCCAGAAGGATATGTTATTGACTTTATTCAGACATTTCCAAATGAGACAATTAATGCCAACAGCTTTGTATCTGCAACATTTAGTACAACTGGTTTGCTTGCTACTCCTGGCGATTATTATGTAGCAATAATTTACAAGCAGGGAAGTGGTAACTGGCAAGTTATACAGGCTGGAAGTGGCATTTCTAATCCTGTACCACTAACAGTAGCGGGGCCTTACAATACAATTCAATTAAATTCAAATATGATTTTAAATCCAAGTCAATTTGTTGCTGGGCAAGCTGCCTCTGTAAATGTTAACCTTTATAATGATGGTTTCTTTGATTGGCTAGGAACATATTACGCAGCCTTGTACGATTTGGAAGGTAATTATGTAACCACAATAGGAGAAATGAATGAAAGTCAAGGTCTACCTCCTGGATTCACATACAATCCACCTTATCTTACTTTTTCTACAAGCAACTTAGATGTAATTCCTGGGACGTATATTTTAGCTATGCTAGGTCAGGAAAGCGGTTTTTCCGATGCCTATTTGCTAGGAGGAAGTCAATTTACCAACCCAATTACAATAACGGTTATGGGTCCAACTATTAATCCAGACTCTTACGAGTCGAATGAAACAGCATTAAATGCATATACGTTTGCTACTAATTTTTCAGGTAATAATTTAATGGTAACTACGGTTAATGCAAATTTACATATTGGAACAGACATCGATTTCTACAAAGTTAGCTTACCAGCTGGATTTAGCTACTTGATTACACCACGCCTGCACGATTCATATAATTCAGGTAATGGAAGTACTTATACAGTAGATGGCGTATTTACCTACGATAGCGGATTAGGTTTATCGCCAGCTATTGATGATGTTGCTCCTGAACCCATTGCTCTTGGAAATGGAGGTGAAGTAATATTTAAAGTATCACCTTACTTCTCAGGAAATACGGGCAGTTATCAGCTAGAATTGAATATTTCGCGCTCTGTATTATCCGTCGGAGACGATAAAATGGCGCAATCAATTTCGCTTTATCCAAATCCAGCAAACGACAATATTTTTATTGATAATCTGGATGCCAACAAAGAATATGAAATTAATGTCATTAATTCGCTGGGGCAGTCAGTACAAAGTATTATTAAATCAAAAAACAATCAAAAAGTTCAATTGGAAACAAGTTCCCTAAAATCAGGAATTTACTTCATGAGAATTACCAGTAAAGGAAACATAATTACAAAATCATTTGTAATTAAATAAGGCAACCTAATCTCGATATAGCGCTGTGATATTTTACATATCACGGCGCTTTTTAATTTATAATGCTTATTTTTTTATCCCTAATAGACAACTAATTTCAAACTCCACTCCGTACAAATAAACTTTGTAGTTCAATTTCAAGTATGGCATTTCAAATAATCAAATAACTTTGACCTCATAATGAAGTCAACACTTAGCAAGATTGAATGGGAAGATGTATACGCTCAAGTAGTGAGTATGCTAGAAACAAAACTACCTGACATTTGCGAATATCATAGTCTTGAACATACTTTAGATGTTTTAGTCACTGCAGAAAGTATTGCCGCAAAGGAAAATCTTCTTCCGGAAGAAATTCAACTACTTAAAATTGCTGCGCTCTTCCATGATACGGGATTTGCTACTTCTTTATCTGATCATGAGCAAAACAGCTGTGAGATAGCTATTAATTTTCTTCAGAAATACAATCTCAGTATTGATTCTATTGAAATAATTAAATCCGCCATCATGGCTACTAAAATCCCTCAAAACCCAAAATCAAAACTTGAGCAGGTCTTATGTGATGCTGACTTAGATTATCTTGGAAGAAGCGATTTTTATAGCATAGGAGAAACCCTCTTTAAAGAATTAAGCAATCAAGGGATACTTAAAAATAGAACTGAATGGAATCAACTTCAAGTTAAGTTTCTTAGTAATCACGAATACTTCACAAATTCAAGTAAATTGACCCGCAAACCTCAAAA
This sequence comes from Bacteroidia bacterium, assembly GCA_040882555.1. Classification (GTDB taxonomy): domain Bacteria; phylum Bacteroidota; class Bacteroidia; order M30B66; family M30B66; genus M30B66. The sequence continues at coordinate 122 of JBBEBC010000146.1, read as the reverse complement.
ATTGCTTCACTTAAAGGAAATCAAAGATTGGTTAACAAATAAAGAATAGACATTAATATAAACTATGAAAAGAAATATTATAAAGCCTATTGAATCTGACGTAATACTGGTAGCTCTTGACT
>JBBEBC010000145.1:0-12665 GCA_040882555.1 Bacteroidia bacterium | reverse complement strand
TAAAGGCGAAGAATGCAATGAATTTTTGCCCCATGAGAATGTTCGTTATTCGATGAAATGTGTTCTTAATGAGGATGTTAAAGAGCTAATGACAAGCGTTTCGTTTCGTTCGGGACGAACAAGAGATATTGTTACCACTACCGGCAGAATACCTGTTGATACAAGCGGAAAGAAAGCTGGAGATACGATTGAATTTCAAGTTGAATTTCCTAAGATTGCTTTAAGACCAGGTGTATTTGAGACATATTACTGGTTGGGTGATAGCAGGGCTGAAACTGCATTTGACGTAGTTGACAATTTACTTCCACCTTTGGTGATAAGCATGCCGCCAGATATTAATCCTTTATATCTAATTGGTTATGTTGACTTGCCTTTTAAATTTGAACAATAAGCACAATTACGATTATGGCTTTAAATAATAAGCGAATATTAATTACCGGAGGAACCGGTTCATTAGGAAAGATGTTAGTGAAGACTATATTGGAGAGATATCCTGATGTGCAGCGTTTAGTAGTTTTCTCACGCGATGAACTGAAGCAATTTGAAATGCAGCAGGAGTTTCCTGATTCAAAATACCCTTGTTTGAGGTATTTTTTAGGAGATATTCGCGATGTAGATAGATTAAGACGCGCATTTGTAGGTATAGACGTTGTAATTCATGCTGCTGCATTAAAGCAAGTGCCCGCTGCAGAATACAATCCATTTGAATTTATCAAAACCAATGTCTTAGGTGCTCAAAATATTGTAGAGGCTTGTCTGGATTGCGGTGTTGAATCAGTGGTTGCTCTTTCAACCGATAAGGCCGCTGCTCCTATCAATTTATATGGTGCCACTAAACTCTGCTCTGATAAACTATTTGTTGCTGCTAACAATATAAAAGGCAAGCAAAATGTTAAATTTTCTGTGGTTAGATATGGTAATGTGATGGGTTCGCGAGGCTCCGTAATTCCTTTCTTCATTAAGAAAAAGAAAAGTGGAGTTCTACCAATAACAGATCTTGACATGACAAGATTTAATATCCTACTTGAAGAGGGAGTAGAAATGGTTTTGTATGCGGTGGAGAACGCCAAAGGCGGAGAGATTTTTGTCCCAAAAATCCCTTCTTATAAAATCACTGATTTGGCTAATGCCATTGCTCCCGAAGCAAAAATTGAGGTTGTTGGAATTAGACCTGGCGAAAAATTGCATGAAGAAATGATTACCAGTTCTGATTCATATAACACCATGGATCTTGGAAAATACTACGCAATTCTGCCTCAAACTTCTGATAAAATTAAAAACGCATACATCGAAGAAGGCGGAAAAATGGTTAAACCAGGATTCTGCTACAATTCAGGAGATAATGAAGAATTCCTAAGCTCTGATCAACTTAAAAGTATGATTAATAAGCATTTCGACCCTTCAATTTAAATTCTCTAGCCTAATTGCTATGTCAACAGATTATACATCTAAACTAGCTATTGGTACTGTTCAATTAGGTTTAAGCTACGGTTACAGTAATCTTTATGGTCAAACTTCTGAAGCTGAAGCTAAAGAAATTCTGGATTTGGCAGCTGCTAGCGGAATTGATATGCTAGATACAGCCTATTTATATGGCAACAGTGAAGAGGTTGTTGGGAAACTAGCAAAAGGGAGATTTAAAATTGTAAGCAAATGGCCTGCTCCTGATGCAAATAACAAATTAAAAGACTACTTGAACTTAAGTCTTAGTCGCCTTCAGGTTTCTGAGCTTTATGGGTGGATGAGTCACAGGCCTGATGAAATGATTCTTTTTCCTAAATTACATCAGGAAGTTATTCAATTCAAGAACTCTGGAATAATTAAAAATTGGGGATATTCTGTTTATCAAACAGAGCAACTTCACAGACTTATTGATTGTTTTGGCTACCCCGATTTGGTTCAGCTGCCATATAATTTAATAGACAGGCGGTTTGAGGCTATGTTACCAGAATTGTATGCGAATGGTGTTTCAGTGCATGTTCGATCTGCCTTTTTTCAAGGCCTGTTGCTTATGAAAACTGATGAACTCGACTCGTTTTTTAATCCAATTAAAACTTGGCTCACGGATTTTCATCAAGCTAATCCTTCTGAGGAACAGAAAATATCTGCTTGCCTTAACTTCTGTTTAAGGAATGATGACATAGACAGAGTGGTGATGGGACTTAACAAAGCAGAACAACTTGATTTTAATTTGAAAGCTTTGGCTATTGACTTCAACCTTCCAGACTTGCTGCCCAATAATTTACCTGAAGAGATTATAAACCCCTCATTTTGGCCCCAAAGAAATGTCTAAAACAATAAACCTTGGAGTAATCGGTATAAGCCCGGGAAATGGTCACCCTTACAGCTGGTCGGCTATCTTCAATGGATACAATAAAGATAAAGTTCACCTTTGTTCCTTCCCAGTTATTCCTGAGTATCTATCAAAGCGTCGATTTCCTGAAAATCAAATTCCGGGAGCTGTTGTGAGTCATGTTTGGACTCAATCATTGGAAGAATCCTCAAAAATTGCTCAGTTTGCCAACATTGAACATGTTTGTGAAAACATGGAGGATTTATTTGAATGTGATGCTATTCTTCTTGCTAGAGATGATGCCTCTGAACATGCGCGTATGGCAATCCCTTTTTTAAAAGCTGGCATTCCCGTTTTTGTTGATAAACCTTTGGCATTGAGCATTTTAGATGCAAATAAAATGTTTGATGCATGCAAAGAACCATGGCAGCTATTTACCTGTAGCACACTCAGATATGCCGAAGAGTTTAATATTAAAAACCAGACATTTTCTGAAATACAATTCTTTGAAGCCACAACAGCAGGCTATTGGAAAACGTATGGAGTGCATATTGTTGAGGCATTTATGCGCTTTGCACCCCACAGAGGTAAACTAGTTTCTATTCAAAAGGAGATTCTTGATGATTCCCACATCGTTTTAGTTAAATGGGAAAATGTAGGTGCTCGGTTTACTTGCACCGGAAAGCAGCCATCCTCCATATTTGTGGGCTACAATAAGGCGGGAGTCAATGAAAAACACGTCTTTGCTGATTCGTTTTCTAGCTTCAAAAGTGCTCTTAAGGAATTTCTCGAAGAGGTAGTTTTGAAAAATCGGATTCCTATACCAAAGGCTGAAACCTTAGAAATTATAGAAATTATAGAGAAGGGGTTGTAAGCATCATTTGAAGTTTATTAATCGACTTACAAAACCAAAATCAAAGCACTAAATAGCTTCAATTTGCTTACCTAGTGTATTAACAATACATTTGCACGACTAAGTTGCGAAACCATGGTTTGATTACAAAAACTCCTTTTTTCAAGCTTGTAACTAGTTAGTTTTTAGAAAAGTAACATTCATATTTCAAGCTAAGATTTTTTAATGAAAAAGGAGTGTGTTTTAGTAACGGGAGGTACGGGGAAATTAGGATCTGCAATAGTAAAATACCTTGCTTCTGAAGGGGTTTCCATTTGTTTTACTTCTACAACTGAAGAAAAAGCAAAACTGCTCATTCAAGAAACAGAAGTAAAACAAGGATCTAGCCTAGACTTTATACTTGTCGATTTTTCAATGCCTGAAGCTGAAAAGATTGTCGCAAAGCAACTATCAGATTCGAACATTGAGATTAGCCAAATTATTCATAATGCGAGAAGCCTTAAGTACCTGAAGGTTCAAGCTGATCTAACTGTTTCAGAAGATGACTTTCTTCAAGAATTAAGAGTTAACGTGGTAGTTCCTTATAGAATTACAATGGAACTTATCTCAGCTAAACACCCACTGAAACAAGTTATTTTCATTTCATCGATGTATGGTATTGTTGGTCCAACTCCTTCCTTATACGATGAACTAGAGACAAGTTCAGTTATCAACTACGGAGTTAGCAAGGCTGCTCAAATTCATATGTCTAAAGAATTGGCCATAAGGCTAAGTAAATTTGGAATCCATGTAAACTGTGTTTCTTATGGAGGTGTTGAAGGCAGGGCTCCTGATAGTTTTAAAAGAAAGTACGAAAAGTTAAATCCTCTTGGAGAGATGCTTAACGAACAAGATGTTATTGCACCGCTAGCTTTTCTTATAAAGAATCCTGACATGAAAATGACAGGTCATAATTTAGTTATTGACGGCGGGTGGACCATATGGTAAATCATAAAAGCAAAGTCATCGCGATTATTCCTGCAAGGGGAGGTTCCAAACGAATACCACGCAAAAACATCATCCCATTTATGGGAAAACCTTTAATTGCTTGGACAATTGAAGCCGCCCAAAAAGCTGGAATTTTCGATAGAATAATTGTTAGTACTGATGATCCTGAAATTGCTGAAATAAGCGTTCAGCTTGGCGCTGAAGTTCCTCAATTAAGAGACCTTGCAGCCGATGACCATGCACCTGTTTCTGAAGCAACTTTACATACCTTAAATCAACTGGAAAGCGCAGGCGATTCATTTGATGTTGTTGTTCAGTTATTTGCAGTTTGTCCTTTACGCACTTCAGCAACTATCTTGGATGCATTCAATCACTTCAATAAAGAAAACTTAGATTTCCTCATTTCATGTTATAAATATACGTGGATGAACCCCTGGTGGGCAGTGACTTTAGACAAGCATCAAAAACCTAGTTGGGTATTTGATAATACGAAGAAGCGTTCTCAAGATCTTCCAGAACTATATTCACCAACAGGTGCAATTTGGATTGCTAAAGTGAAGTCACTCCAACTTTCGAAAAATTTTTATGGCCCAGAACACATTTTTTGGGAAATGGACTGGAAACAATCTGTTGATATAGATAATTATGAAGATTTGGATTTGGCTGAAGCATTGTTTCATGTGATCAATAAAAAATGATATGAGTTCGTTTAATATTCCATACGGTAGACAGAACATAACTGAAGATGATATTCTCGCAGTTTCAGAAGTTCTAAGAGGAGATTTTTTAACGCAGGGTCCAAAAATAGCGGAGCTTGAAAAAGCATTTGCAAACTACGTGGGAGCAACTTATGCAGTAGCTATTTCAAATGGAACAGCAGCTCTGCATTTATGTGCCATGGCATTAGGTGTAAATGAAAATAGTAGAGTGATAACTTCGCCCATAACCTTTGCAGCTTCTGCAAATTGCATCAGATATTGCGGAGGGGAAGTCTGGTTTGCCGACATCGATCCAGAAAATTACCTACTCAGTCTTGACAACACGAGAAAACTGCTCGAATCAAAGCCAAAAGGCTTTTTCAATGGGATTATCCCTGTTGACTTTGCTGGTTTACCCGTAAATCTTGAAGAGTTTAGAAAACTTGCAGATGAATTTGGTTGCTGGATTATTGAGGATTCATGTCACGCCCCTGGCGGAAGTTTTGTTAATTCTAAAGACCAAGTTTCTCTTTGTGGAAGCGGTCAATATGCCGATTTGGCCATATTCTCATTCCATCCAGTAAAGCATATTGCTGCTGGTGAAGGTGGTATGATTACTACCAATGATGAAGTTCTTTACAAGAAACTTCTCACCTTAAGAACGCATGGTATAACTAAAGACCCTGATGCACTTGAAGAAAATCACGGAGCTTGGTATTACGAAATGCAGGAACTGGGTTATAATTACCGAATTACCGATTTTCAAGCGGCTTTGGCATTAAGTCAACTAGCTAGAGCAGATGAAGGGTTACGCCGTAGGCAAGAAATTGCTGACCGGTATACGGAGGCTTTTAAAAACACTGAACTCATCTTACCAAGTGTTACATCAGGAAAGCAGCATGCATGGCACTTGTATGTGATTCTGCACAAGCATAGAAAAGATTTATATGATGCCCTTCGGGCGAAAGGAATATATGCTCAGGTGCATTACATTCCAGTTCATACCATGCCTTATTACAAAAAACTGGGCTGGAAAAAAGGAGATTTTTTTGAGGCTGAAAACTATTATGATCAGTGTCTAAGTTTACCCATGTTCCCAACATTAACTGATGATGAGCAGAACTTTGTGATCGACTCAATCAAGGAATTTCTGGCAAAATGAATGAATTAAGCCACCATAAAATGAAAATCATTTTACGGGCCGATGGCAATGCTTCAATTGGATTCGGTCACTTGATGCGTACACTCGCGTTTAGTGTTAATATCCGTGATCAAGCGGATTTTCTATTGCTTATCAGAAATCCCGATGCTTTGGCTATTGAAGCCTGTGCGAATTATTCGGTTCAATACCAAGACATTTCTGCTATTACTTTTGAAAATGAGGCCGAATTTGTTGCTTCTCAGTCAACAGGTAAATCACTTGTGTTTTTGGATGGTTATTCATTTGATGAAGCTTATCAAAAAAAGATAAAGGAAAGCGGCTGTTTCCTGGTTTGCATGGACGATCACCAAGACAGGAAATACTTGGCAGATTGCATAATCAATGTTGCCGAGCTAGCGAGTCCATCACTTGTGCTTAAACCTATAAGTTCGAAATTAGTTTTCGGATTTAATTACGCCCTCATAAGACCAGAATTTACCACAACCCAGTTTCCCGATAAAAACCTCAAGCAAGTATTTATTTGTTTTGGCGGTGGAAAAGAAACACTTCCGCTTATAAGAAAGTCGGTGCAGGCTATCCTTCAAACAAACATCTATTTCACGAAGATTTTAATTGTAGCTAATAAGATTCTGCTCGAAGAGATTCAAAAAATAATTTCGGAAGAGAAATCACACGAACGTTTTGAATTGCACCATAGCCTAAAGGCCAGTGAAATGGCTGATGTTTTAAGAAAATCAAGCTTGGCAATTTGCTCATCATCTACCATTGCTTTAGAATGTAGGGCAATGAATCTTCCCGCAGTATGCGGTTATTATGTTGATAACCAAATAAATATATACAATAACTTATGCATTAAAGGAGAGATTTGCCCGGCTGGAAATTTCAATGAAACTACCTCAAGCCAGCTATCTGAGCTTATTCTACAAGCAAATGAAACTGCTGTAAGCCCAAAACAAAGTATCTTCAATCTTAATGAAATTCAAAAGAATTATATAAAGCTGCTCAAAGCCTGGGAAATTGAAATGGATTTTTCTTTGCGTAAAGCAAGTATCGAAGATTCAGATTTGTATTTGCAATGGGCAAATCATCCCGACGTAAGGAGAAATGCCATTTTAAGTGAGCCTATTTTAAAGGATAATCACGAGAAATGGTTTTCTTCTAAAGTTAAAAATGAAACTGCTCTGCTGCTAATTGCCCAATGGCAAGGCAACTCAATTGGTCAAGTACGTTTTGATTTGTGTGATGACATATGGGAAATTGACTATTCAGTTGACTCGAATTTTCGCGGGAAGGGCTTTGGCGACCTACTCATTAGAAAGGGAATGCAAAAATTACTTGAGCGCGAGCGAAAAGATATCATTGTAACAGGATTGGTGAAGCTCGATAACCATGCTTCAAATCAGGTATTTACAAAGCTTCATTTTATTAAACAGCAACCTGAGGTGCGATCAGGTGTTGAATTGAACAAATTCAGCCTTCGCTTAAGTACCCAATTCTTATATTTGTAGAGTATTCAAGCTTGGATAATATGCAAAGATTGCAAATCGGAGAAAATTCATGGTTCATTGGTGAAAAAATCACCTTAGGTAAACATGTTAAAGTAGGCCAAAACACAACCATTCGAGCGAATGAATGTATCATTGATGATTATTGTCAGATAGGATCAAACAATTCTATTCTAGTTGAAGGAAAATTCCACTTGGCCAACAACGGTTTTATTGGCAACAATAATAACTTCACGGCAAGAGAAATCACTTTCGGAGATTATCTATTTCTCGATTCTAATGTGATGATTGGTCATGGAGGTCGCTTTAGCTACGATTCATTTCTCAAAGTTGGCAAAGGAGTTATGATTTGCGCCTGGGTGAAACTAAACACCAATTATTCTATCACAATTGGCGATGATGTTGGTATTGGTGAATATGTGGATGTGTGGACACATGGTGCTTATCCTGCCGTTTTGAATGGATTTCCTTCAGAATTTGGGCCCGTGGAAATTGGTTCGCATGTTTGGCTTCCCGCAAAAAGCACTGTGCTAGCCAACATTAAAATTGGTGATAACGTAGTGATTGGTGTAAACTCACTTATAAATAAAAACTTGCCTGCAGGTTGCTTTGCAGCAGGAATGCCTGTTAAGATATTAAAGGAAAATTTATATCCAAACCGAGACCCTGAAGCCAATGCCAAGAAAATTGATGATATAATTTCTGAATACAAAAAACTTTGCGATTACAAAAAAATATTGGCAGAGTTAACTTATGATAAGGCTTCCGAAACGCTATTTTGTAATGGCCTCGCATATGATACAATAAATATGACTATTGCAGGTAATCTTGATGATGTTCAGGAAGATTTTAGAGATTATCTTAGGAGAAGAGGGGTAAAATTCTTTACCGGGAAACCATTTAAATCTATTATTCCCGAAGGCTACAAAAAACTTTTGGCTTACAACAATGAATGAAATAACAATTGGTAGCCGAAAGTTAGGACTCGGTTGTCCTAGTTTTATTATCGGTGAACTTTCGGGAAACCACAACGGTGATTACGATTTGGCTGTAAAAACAGTCCATGCTATGCACGCTGCCGGAGTTGATTGCTTAAAACTTCAAACGGCCAAACCCCATAGCATTACCATCGATTCTAGAAAGCCTGATTTTCTCATAAAGGGAGGCACTCTCTGGGATGACAAATCGCTATTTGAGCTATACTCTGAGGTTCATACACCCTGGGAGTGGCACGAACCTCTTCAAAAACTGGCTCATTCGCTGGGAATGGAATTCTTTTCCTCACCGTTTGACCATGAAGCTGTTGAGTTTCTTGAAGAAATGAACGTTCCTGCTTACAAAATTGCATCTTTCGAAATCACAGATATTCCGCTAATTGAACATGCTGCATCAAAGGGAAAACCTATGATTATGTCAACCGGAATTGCTCGAGAAGCAGATATTCAAGAAGCTGTTGACGCCTGTCGGCGGATGGGAAACGAACAAATCATTATTCTCAAATGCACATCCTCCTATCCCACTCCACTTGAAGAAGTAAACCTCAATTCAATCGCTTTATTGAGAGAACGATTTAACGTGCAGGTTGGCCTTTCAGACCATACGCTTGGATATATTGTGCCAATTGGAGCTGTTGCATTGGGAGCTACGCTCATTGAAAAACATTTTATTCTTGATCGTTCCATTGGAGGAGCTGATGCAGCTTTTAGCATGGAGCCCGCTGAGTTTGCCGAAATGATTTCCACTATTCGTGACATCGAAAAAGCTATGGGTAAAGCCACCATGGAACTTTCGGAGAAGTCGCTTAAAAATCGAGATTTTTCTAGATCTCTTTATGTTGTTGACGATATTGCCGAAGGTGAAATCCTAAATAATAAAAACATTCGTTCAATAAGGCCCGGCTATGGAATGGCTCCCAAACACCTTAATGAAATCATCGGCCGAAAGGCCAAATTAAATATAGAAAAAGGCACACCCCTTTCTCCAGAACTTTTTGACTAAGAAATTATGTACAGCGAAATAAAAAAGATTAAGTCGATATTCGATAGTGGAGGTAATGTGATGGAATACCTTAGAGAGTCTAATGGAGAACATAAGAACTCAGTTGAAGCAATTAAGATAAGTTATGACCTTCAAGCAGGAACGTATATCCAAACCTACAAAAACAACCTGGAGTTTAATCGGCAATATACCGCAGCAGTTGCCTCTATTCTTGAAAAGTTAGGCACTCATGAGTCAATTCTTGAGGCTGGAGTGGGCGAAGCAACTACCCTTGCGAATGTTGTAGAAAAGCTCTCAGTAAAGCCTATGCGAAGCTGCGGTTTTGATATTTCTTGGTCGAGAATAAACTATGCCCGCAAATTTGCAAAGTCAAAAGGCATGAATTCAGATTGGCTGTTTACAGGCGATTTATTTAATATTCCACTAGCGGATAATAGCATTGACATAGTATACACTTCTCATTCTGTTGAGCCAAATGGCGGAAGAGAAGAACAAGCATTGATTGAATTATACCGTGTAGCATCGAGATATCTTGTGCTTTTAGAACCCACTTATGAATTGGCGTCGGATGAAGCAAAAGCAAGAATGGATCATCATGGATATGTTAAGAACCTTAAACAAACAGCCGAAAAACTGGGCTTTAAGATTGTTGAGAACAGGCTTTTCGAGCACAGTATCAACCCTTTAAATCCAACAGGCTTAACCATAATTGAGAAAAATGCTTCTGCTCCTGCTGCAGAAACAATATTTATTTGCCCCGTAACCGGGGGAAGTTTGGCAAAGGAAGATGATTGCTACTACGCTCCTGAATCGTTACTAGCTTATCCAATTGTTGGAGGCATACCTTGTTTGCTAGCCGAGAATGCTATACTAGCCTCAGGGTTTAAATCACATATTGAGCTCTAATGGTTGATTTTACTGACAAAAGAATTCTTTTAGTAGTTGCGCATCCTGATGATGAACTCTTGGGTTGCGGAGCTACAATGAATAAGCTCATCACTGAATTTGCTTGCAAAATCAGGGTAATTATTTTAGGCGAAGGGATAACTTCCCGATCTAATGCACGCGATACTGAAAAATGGGAAAATGAATTAAAGACTCACCGATCAAATATTGAACAAGCTGCAAAAGCTATTGGATTTGACTCTGTTGGAATTTATCAATTTGCCGATAATCGATTCGATAGTGTTGACTTGCTTGATTTAGTGAAGGTCATTGAGAAGGAAAAAGAAGAATTCGGGCCGAGCATAATTTTCACTCATCATGGTGGCGACACCAATGTAGATCACCGAAAAACATTTGAAGCATGTGTTACTGCCATTAGGCCGATGGAACATGAAAAAGTGCAGACTTTAATTTGCTTTGAGACCCCTTCTTCCACAGAATGGCAAGCATTCAATTATCCAAATCCGTTTTTGCCAAACTTCTTTGTCGGCGTTTCTGATGAAAATGTAGAAGCAAAAATTAAAGGAATGGAAAGCTATGAATTTGAAAAAAGAGCATTTCCACATCCAAGATCTCCTATGGCATTAAAAATTCAGGCTCAACGCTGGGGAGTTGCTACAGGGCAGAATTTTGCTGAAGCGTTTATGCTAATCAGAACTATAATAAACTGATGAAAATTGCCATTTTTACGAGTCATATCCTGCTGGCTTCTCACTATGAAACTGAACTTGAAATTATTCTCAATCACCAGGAGAAAGGAGATACGGTAACTCAGCTGGTTTGCAATAAAGATTTACCCTCATGCGATAACAACCCCTATCACCATGCTGAGGCTTGTGAAAGATGCGTCTCAAAAAGATTCAATGGATACAAGATTCTTAAAAAGAGGCCAATCCTCAAGTCCTTCCTTAATCTAAAAGACGCAGATAAGAAGAGGATTTCTGAAATACCTACCAAATTCAATACAGTAGAAGAATTACAAGGTTTATGGGTCGATAATTATGATATTGGTTATTCAATTGCTTCATCACTTATCTCTATATCACGCAACCCAAAGCCAGAATTAGAGCAAAGGCTTCTAGAACGATATATTATTTCTTGTGCCGGCGTTTATTTTAGTGTTATCAACTACCTTAAAGAAAATCCAACAGATATTTTATATACGTTCAACGGCCGACTATCTCACACAAAAGCGGTTTTGAGAGCATGCAATAAAATGAATGTTACTTGCTTACTACATGAAAGAGGGAATTCATTAGGATATTATTCTCTTTTTGAAAATACAAGTATTCATGATTTATTAAATACGCATCAACTTGTTGAGAAATCATGGATTGAAGCTGATCCTGAAGAAAGGGTTAAAACGGCAAGCCAATGGTTTCAAACTAGAATTGGCGGTAAGATGCAGAATTGGTTCTCCTTTCTGAAAAATCAGGTATTTGAATTACCACCAGATTGGGACGCGAAAAAGAGAAATATTATTATTTGCAATTCCTCAGAAGATGAACTTGCCTCTCTAGGTGATGAGTGGAAAAATCCGTTGTATGATAACCAATTAGAAGGAATTTCAAGAATTATTGAAGATGGAAAAGCGTTACCAAATACCCACTTCTATCTTAGAATTCATCCCCACTTGGCCAAAGTTGATAATGCTGACTCGAGAGCGCTACACGCGATGAAAGCACCACACTTAACTGTTTTGCCAGCAAGCTCTTTAATTAGCACCTACCATCTTGTACAGAAAGCAGATAAAGTTTTAACTTTCGGATCAACCATTGGAATTGAAGCAACATTTATGAGGCGTCCTAGTATTACCGCAGGTAAGTCGTTTTACTATTATCTCGATGCTACTTATACCCCAAAAACGCATGCAGAATTAATGAACCTAATTTCCAGCGATTTACAACCTAAGGAGATCGAAGGTGCCTTAAAGTTTGCGTATTTCTTTGGCACTTTCGGGATGCCTTTCCGTCACTACAAACCTGAGGACTTCGATAAAGGCTCAATTAGAGGCGAGATTATTAAGCCAACAAAGGGACTACGATACAAATTAATAACTGCACTTTATAGTAACAAGTTATTTCCAGTAATTGGAGAAAGATTGTTTTATCGAAATCGTGACAAGGCCTTACAGAAATACCTCCCAGAATGATAAGTGGGCCACTTATATCAGTTGTTATCCCAGCTTATAACTGCGCAGAATATGTGGTTGAAACTATAGAGT
>JBBEBC010000144.1:0-12905 GCA_040882555.1 Bacteroidia bacterium | reverse complement strand
AGGCGGACAGTGGAAATGTGTATTTATTGACCAAGGGTATTTAACTGAAGAAACCTTAGACAGAAACTATTTAAGATGGTTGTATACAGCAGTAACACGTGCAACCGAAAAAGTCTATTTTGTTAATTTTCACAAAGGTTTTTTCGGAGAGAATTAATTGTCACATATTAAAACATCAATAATGAAAGCCTTTCTATCAATTCTCTCCCTCACTTTCATTGTAATAATCTACTCCTGTTCAAGTGATCAAAAAACACTTGTCAGCTCTGAAAAAGAGAGTATTAAGCTGAAAAGTGGAATTCTGATAAATCACACTTATCCGCAAATAAACAAGGCAGGAAGTGAGGAAATAAAAGAAAAACTAAATAATATTCTAAAAAATTACACCGACATTCAATATCAAATCGCTAACGACTCCGAAGATGATTCTTTTAATCCGACAAATGATGGAAAAATAAATTCCGAATTCACTATTCTTTTTGAGTCTGATTCGCTTCTGAGCATAGAATTCAGAAAAGATTTCCTTCTGTCAGACAGCCTTTATTACAGAGAATTTAGGGCTGTATTGTTAAATCATAAAACAGGTGTAATACAAAGTTCTCCAGAAGCATATTTGCCCGATTTCAAACGCTCAAAATTACTCCCATTTATTTATGGTGATTTATTAGTCTCAGAGAGTCAGATTTATTTAAATGAGGCATCTTATTTAGACGGTAGAAATACAACTCTTACTTGGACGATAAAGCAAGATTCATTTATTGTTTACCCTGGTGGGGAAGGTGAAATGTTTGGCCGTTACAGAGTTTCCATTCCTTGCGACTCCCTTGGAATAGATTGCCCAAAATGAAACAAAACATATCAATGAAATCACCAAGCACTCATCATTTATTCTATTTTAGCAGGAAATACAACTAAATGCGATTATCAATAATCCTGAGTGTAGTTTTTCAATTCTTTCCACATGTGTTCATAGCACAGAATATTTTGATTTCAGATCAAAATGACCCTTGTGAGCCATCCATTATGATGAACCCTAATAACACTGATATTTTAGTTGCAGGATCCATTCTAAATAACGTTCACCGTAGTAATGACGGAGGCATCACTTGGACTTCTTCAATCCTATCCTCTTCATTTGGAGTTTGGGGTGACCCAGTTATTGATGTTGATACGAGTGGACATTTTTATTATTTCCACCTTTCAAATCCTCCGACAGGAGATTGGATTGATAGAATTGTTTGTCAAAAATCTACAAATAATGGAGCAACTTGGAATAATGGCACTGGCATCGGGCTGGTAAGTCCCAAGGAACAAGACAAACAATGGAGTATTGTGAATAGATTAAATAATCATATTTATTTGACCTGGACGCAATTTGATGAGTATGGGAGTACAGACCCAGCGGATAGTAGCATAATTCGATTTTCTAAATCTGTTGATGGTGGAATTACTTGGTCTGAACCAATTAGAATTAGTGCCCAAGCAGGCGATTGTATTGATGAAGATAATACGGTTGAAGGTTCAACGCCTGCAATTGGTCCCAATGGTGAAATTTATGTAGCCTGGGCGGGCCCTCAAGGCATTGTATTTAATAAGTCGCTCGACGAAGGGGAAACATGGTTAAGTGAAGAGATCCTTGTGAATTCGATGCCTGGAGGTTGGGACTATTCAATCCCAGGTATTCAAAGGGCGAATGGGTTTCCAGTGACAAAATGTGATTTAAGTGGCGGTTCAGCACATGGAACAATCTATATCAATTGGACAGATCAACGCAATGGATTATCAAACACTGATGTTTGGCTTTCAAAATCAACTGACGGTGGACTGAGCTGGTCGGAAGCCTTGAAAGTGAATGATGATACCACAAATACCCATCAATTTTTCACTTGGATGGATATTGACCAAAGCACTGGAAAACTCTATTTCATATTCTACGACAGACGAAATTACCCTGATACTAGAACTGATGTTTATATGGCTATTTCTGTCGATAACGGAAATAGCTTTATTAATAGATTAATTAGTGAATCTCCCTTTGTGCCAAATTCAGGGATTTTCTTTGGCGACTACACCAATATTACAGCTCACAACGATGTGGTAAGACCAATTTGGACAAGGTTAAATAGCGGAGATTTGAGTATCTGGACAGATGTTAGCCCAATCAATGAAATAATAACCGGTAAAAATGAAATTGATAAATTAGAAAGTAGCAGTATCTATCAATTTCCAAATCCGGCAAAAGAAATTTCTTATGTGTCATTTAAGTTGAAAGGTAAATCGATTGTAAGCCTTGAGTTATTTGATGATTCAGGTCGGCTGGTGCATAGCTTGAAAAAGGATGAGCCAATGGATTACGGTAAATATATTATTCCAATTTATATTGATGAATTAGGATTACCTTCCGGCACATACAATTGTATTCTAAGCATAAATAATAAGTCTAAAAATTTAAGAACAGTTATACTCGATTGAGTATTTGTCATTTAATCTCTTTGAATAACATTAAACATGGAGTTATTTCACCTATTTTCAATTTTAATAGTTCTATCTGCAGGTTTTGCATACATAAACTTTAGGGTGTTCAAGTTGCCAAATGCCATCGGCTTGATGCTTGTATCACTCATTTTTTCCTTCTTAATACTTCTGCTTGGAAATATTTACCCTGATTTTACTGCATGGGTTGAGGCTCGGCTTGAAAATTTAAATTTCAGTGAATTATTATTAGAAGGAATGCTAAGCTTCATGCTTTTTGCTGGGGCAATTCATATTAAATATGCTGATTTAAAAACCGAACGATTAAGTATTATATTATTCTCAACGATGAGTGTAGTGCTGAGCACGTTCATTGTTGGATATACGGCCTTTTACCTATTAAATGCATTCGGAATAGAAGTAAGTCTTATTGAATCTTTGCTTTTCGGTGCATTAATTTCTCCTACTGATCCGATAGCTGTGATTAGTATTTTAAAAAGTGCTGGAGTTACAAAGTCACTAGAAACTAAAATTGCTGGAGAATCTCTGTTTAACGATGGTGTTGCTGTTGTGGTATTCATAACAATCTTGCAACTCACAAAACCAGGAGCTCAGCTGGATCCCGGTAGTATTGCACTGCTTTTTGGCAAGGAAGCGATCGGAGGAATTCTTCTTGGATTTATAATAGGATATATTGGTTTTAAGCTCATTGCTAGCATTGATAATTATCAGGTTGAAGTGTTGATTACCTTAGCTATTGTTATGGGTGGATATACGATTGCGCATTATCTCCACATTTCGGGTCCTTTGGCTATGGTTGCCGCTGGATTAATAACTGGCAATAGCAGTAAGAATCTAGGTATGTCGGATGTTACAGCAGAATACGTTGATAAATTCTGGGAGTTAATTGATGAGATTTTGAATGCGATTTTATTCGTTTTAATAGGGCTCGAGTTATTGATTATTGAGGTGAGCAAACCTATTTTAATTGTATCCTTGATTTTGATAGTAACCACACTTATAACCCGTTATTTCTCAGTCTGGGTTCCGTCAATGATCATTAGATTGAAAGAAAAGATCACTAGAAGAACTTTATTTATTCTCACCTGGGGTGGATTAAGAGGTGGGATTTCAATCGCCCTCGCTTTAAGTATTTCATCTGATTTGAATAAAGAAGTGTGGGTAACAATAACTTATTTTATTGTTTGCTTCTCCATTCTAGTCCAAGGAATGACAATAGGAAAGGTTGCTTCCGCAGAAAGTTAATTGAGACGTTTACGGACTAACTAAATTTATACTCACCATACTGTAAAAAGTATTTGAGAGGGTATTCTCCATAAAATAGGGCTGATCGCCGAAGAAACCACGGAAGAAATCCCTGTTATTAGGTAAGTCATCTATATTGAAAGAGTAATTATATCTAAATCCCGCCTGAAAACTGAGCCAGATAAACCCACTGATAGAGCGCTCATAGGCCAACCTAAACCGGAGTTCAGACCTTCTCAATTCTAAATTCGAAACCCCTTGATTTCTTGAATCAATTCTATAGGTCTGTCCTTCGAGTTCATAACCTATTAAAAGTAAATTTCTAGAGTTGAAAGACCTTCTCAGTTGGGCTCTTGCAGGTAAAAGCATTTCTGCTCCCCATTTGCTATTTGCAGAAGTCCAATTAAGTAAGAAAACGGGAATGTAATTCAAATCGCCCGCGCGATAAGTGCGGGACAAACCCCAACCCCACATTTTACGATCACTCACTTTTTTACCCCAGATTGCAGCAGCAGATAATCTTGTGTTGGCCAAATCTGGTAATGCATTCCAACCATAATCACCATTATTATCTCCCGAAACCTGAAATAGCAAATAATTTTCTTCATCCAAAGGTTTGAAAATAGTCGTGCCAATACCTGCGGTTCTCAAACCATAATTTAAAAAACTGCGCTCGAATAAATTTGTACCAACTGTATTTTCATCATTTTTAAGAGCTACATAATTCTGTTCAGCATAGTTAATATTGGCTTGAATAATTATGCTATTTCTAGATAAAACAGGAATATTTCCTTGCAATCTTAATCCATGCGAATACTCAATTCGAGCAGATTCATTATTAAAAAGAGAATTATTTACATCTGTACTAAGATCTGCTCCACCTTGAAAATCATAGCCTAGGGAAATCAATTTTTGAGGACTTAATCCAAGTACCTTAGAAGTACAAAATCGTTTTGTCCCTTCTGCAACAAAGTCAAGATTGTCGTACATGCTATAATCTTCCTCCTCCTCAACAATCGTTGAGTCTTGAGGCTGAGCAACACAGAATGGAACAAGTAAAATTAAAATCCCAAGTAAAACCCTTAATTCCTTAGACATACACAAATAGAATTATTTCTTTTTTGGAATTTGTAAACGCTTCCAAACATCCGTCCTGCCAAAGGCAGAAATACCAATATAACCACGAATATCCAAGGTGTTTTCGTCAGTCATTTTAATGGTGCTTGAGTAGGTACTCCCATTTTCCGGATCATAAATTGTGCCTTCCGTCCACTCATCTTCTCCTTTGTAAACGAAGTCTTTTAATAACCTGTAACCTTTAAGAGGCGCATTCTGCAAAGCTGGATCAGCATTATTTTTGTCCACTTTTGGCTTTCCTGTTTCTGGATCTTCTGGCTCTTTAAGCCAAACTATTTTCCCAAAATACTTGGAACCAATTTTCTCAATTTTAACTCTTGCTTTTCCATTACTAGGTTCCCAAACACCCAACAATCGATCACCTGCATCTTGAGCAAAAACAGATGAAGAAAACATTAAAACGAGCACTAACGCACTAAACAAAGACTTGAACATAGAATATCAATTAAAAAGTAAATTATTCAGAAACCTTTACATCAAAAACAAGATCAGCTTTGAAGCTGAAATTATCATATATCTCTTCTTTCAGATTACCATCAATTAAAATGATGAATTCATCCAGTTTAAAAAAATCTGCAAGTTCTGCTTCAGATGAAACTTGCAATTCAATTCTTGAACTTCCCGCTGGAACAGGATTTAACTGTGCAGCCTCCGTCATTGCAGCATCATCAGCTGTAAGCTGAAACTTAAAATCACTGAAATCATCAAAGGTTAACGAATCAGGAAGGTACAAAACAACAGATTTCAAAGTTGCCCCTTTCACTTTATCAGCACTTGATGATAACTGCCCTAAGTTGACCTTATGCACTGCACTAGCAGAATTTGGACCCTCAAACAAAGGCCCTTCCATTGTTAATTCAAGACCCTTGATTTCATAGGCTTTATCAACACCCGAGCTACAAGAGCATATCAAGGCTAAAACAAAAACACAGCTTATAATTTTAAATAATTTCATGCACCCTTTTTTAGCAAATATAAACGAGCAACAATGAAAAGCAAGTAAATTGAGTTTAGAAAAAACACTTTCAAACCAAAAGCTTTCATCGACTTAATCCCAACTACATTTTCAATTAAAAAATCTGACTAATAATCAACTGTAATCCAATGCTTAATTTTTCAGCAAGAGCAACATTTAAAGAGTGTAATTTATCTTGTGTGAAAGCCAAGCACCATAAGAAGCTAGAATAATTCAATTAAGTTTACACCATGCACATGACGCAGAAATTGAAGCATGAATTGCGGTTACAAAATCATACTTTTGCTGCATGAACAGGCTTTTGCGTGTACTCCTATTTTTATTGATTCCGCTTCAGGGGATTGCCCAGTTTGGCACTCCTAATAATTCGGCAAACCAGTCTGGATTTGACTCTACCGGAGTTGGAAAAGATTCGTCAAGAGTTCAGTTTGCTGACTTCAATTTAACAGAAACCGCCGACCCTACGCTCAAAAGAGTGTCATTTGCACTTGATAGGTTTCAATTTTATCTTCCCGTTTACGACAATCAATTTGCCAATTCCAGCCTTGGAAATAATGGCACGGCAGTTTCAAACCTCAACTTTAATCCAATCTTTAATCAAGGCTTCAACCAAGGCTTTAATTCCTTTGATAATTATCTACTTCCGATTAAAAAAACCTTGTTTTTTGATGCCCAATCGCCATACACAGAGGCATTTTATGTGCAGGGCTCTAAAGAAGAAGCCTTCTTCCATCTTAAACACACTCAGAATGTTGGAAGGAAATTGAATTTCGGGTTAGAATATCAGAGAATTAATTCTCTTGGTTATTATCCACGGCAAACTGCCCAACATTCAGCCCTCCGATTTCATAGCTGGTTCAGACCAGGCAAAGGGCATTATCAGGCTTTACTTGCAGTTGGATATCATAAAGGAAGCTCGCTTGAGAATGGCGGCATAACTCCAGCAGGCGATTCTCTTTATTTGGAAGGTATCGAAACCAATCGTCAGCTTTACCCTGTTTGGCTTATTGGTGCTAGAAATGATCTTTTCAACAACGGAATTCTTCTTCGTCATTTTTATGATGTAAATCCTCCAGAAAAAGACACGCTCGGAAATCCTCTTGTAGGAAGAGTTGTTCGCTTGCAACTTACTCATGCTTATGAGTTTAATAAAAACTCTTACATAGAAGAAAATCCGCCAACTGGCTTTTATCCTCTAATTCTTGACTCTAGCAGAGTTAATTCGAATTACACTTCAAGAGTTTTTGAGAACGAATTTTCAGTCCTTCTTCTGCGCTCTTTGAAAGATTCTGTCAATAGCAGCGGCTGGGAAGCCAAAGGTTTTATTAAGAATCAAAATGTCGATTTCAGTAATAATTTCAATTTACCCGTTCCGGGCGATTTCAGCTTGAACACTTCCAATCTTAGTGCTGGTGGATTTATTAAAATCAATTTCAAGGAATGGCTGCTGTTGAATGCAAATACGGAAGTTTTCTTTGCTGGGTTTAACGCCGGAGACATTAGTTTAAATGCCAGCTTGATTAGTAAACCTAATAAAAATGTATTGCTTAGGACAGGCATTAGCAGCTTTTCTCAAGAGGTTGATTACCGTCTTCAACATTTCATTAGCAATTTCAATAGTTGGTCGAATAATTTTGCGAAAACCAATCTGCTGAAAATATTTGGAAGTCTTGACTTAGTAAAACAAGGACTAAGAATAGAGCTTTCGAACAGAATCCTTGGAAACTTTGTTTTTGTCAATGAAAATCAAATTCCCGAACAAAGTTCTAAGGCAATTAATGTATTTAGCGCTGAAATAAAGCATGAATTACGATTGAAAAAATGGGGCTTGACTTCAAGAGTTCTATTACAACAGGTTAGTGACCAATCGGCATTAAGGTTGCCCCTACTTCAATTTCAGGAAAGCATTTTCAGAGAAGGACTCATTTCAAGAACAACTCCCTGGAGAATTGGTATTGATATTATTGGGTGTACTTCATTCAAGGCCAATGCATATGCGCCTTACAGCTCAATGTTCTATTTGCAGAATGCAAAAACTAATCAAGGTATATTGCAGGCCAATGCTTACATAAGTGCGAAAATTAAGCGCGCGAGAATCTTTATTATGTTAGAACATGCTAATGCCAATTTAGGTGGTTTACGCTCTGATTTAATTCCATTTTATCCACTACCCGATCGTTTATTAAAAATTGGCTTGAGCTGGGTCTTTTTTGATTAAGATGAAAAAGTTAGCAATCATTTCCAGGGTGTTTTTTCTCGTATTATTTGTATTCAACTTTCAGTTGGATATGCAGTCGCAGACAAGACTCAACCCCACGAAATATTTCAAACTTCAGATTCCTGAACCTTCAGATATTTGCTTACATAAATCGGGTAAATCACTTTTTATTGTCAGCGACAGAGGGATAGTTTATGAAACTGATTTCGAAGGAAAAATCCTACGGAAGTCAGAGCAAAAGCCCTATGATTTTGAAGCCATCACATTTACAGAAGGGAATGAACTAGTTGTTGCTGATGAGTCCAAAAATGTGATTTGCATGTATGATGTGAACGTTTTGAAGATTAAAGAAATTTTCAGGACTGAAATTAAAACCTCCCCTAAAAACGGAATCGAGGCTATTTGTGAAATAGCTGATGGAAAGATTGTAATAGTCACGGAGAAAAAACCGGTTGATATGTTCATCTATTCCTACGATTTTGACCTTCTGGAAAAGAAAAAGCCACTTGTACCAAAAGACATATCAGCAGCATGTTATTACAATAACAGACTTTGGCTTTTAAGCGATGAAGATGCTTCACTTTATCTTATGAAGGACGATTTCGTAACTATTGCAAAAAGCTGGAAATTGCCTTTTAGCAGTTTGGAGGGCTTAGCTTTCGATACGGATGGCAATCTTTACGTTGTTAGCGATCACTCCTCAATTCTTTATGTATTTGATCCAATTAAATAGTATTAATTGTAAGTATTTTGAGAATTGCTGCTTGATTTCTATTTACTGAAGTCTAGTAAAACGCATTCTATCTAAGAATTGAATATTTGGCAAGGAGCCAAGAAAGCATTATGTAATTTGCGAATCGCTGCCTTCAATGACTTGAATAATAGTGGATTTAAGGTAGGCTTCCCAATTCATTTAATGACTAAGAATCAATCAAGGGCACGCTTCAAATCTGACTAATTTTAAATGATAAAGCAAATATTGAATTTCAAATTCGTTTGCATCTATAATTAGGTCTTCCGATAATACAAACCAGTTTAATAAGCCTTGCCAAAGGAAGAAACCTTATGGCAAAAACACTCAAAATGAATATTAATATAGTAATCAGTATTATTTGGATTTTAAGAATCATTCTTTGAGTTGCAGAATCGCTATCTTTACAGGGAATTTCAATCTTCTAAAAATCAATGAAAAATCTAAGGCTACTTATACTATCTATATTTGCTTATTCTGCTGCTGCTGCCCAACTAAATCCGGGTGACATTGCCTTTATGGGAGTGCAGACAGATAATCCTGATGCGTTTGCATTTGTTTCTTTAGTTGATATTCCGGGGAATACTGAAATAAAATTCACCGATAATGGATATAGCGGCACCGCCCTTTTTACAAACGAGAGCACCATTACTTGGACTGCACCTGCCGGCGGAGTGCCATTAGGTACGGTAATGATAATAAGAGATGATATTTCAGGAACCGCCGGAATTCTTGAAGGTCCAGGAAGTATAACCGGAGCTTTGTCTCAGCTATCTTTAAGTGGAGATCAGATTCTTGCCTACGTGGGAGATGCAGCAACACCTGGATTTATTGCAGCTATAAGCACCAACTTATTTCTCGATATCTGTAATACAACGGGAACAGGAAATACAAATAATACATGTTTACCATCGCCTCTTGTAGAAGGAATTGACGCCATTTCAGTTCCAGGAGATGTGACCGAGTCAGATAATATTTTTGTCGATTTCAATGACTTTAGTGGAACTGCTGATGATATTAGAGCAATCATTATGGATCCTGAAAACTGGACTTATGATGATGATCCACTTCTTGCTGGATATGATATTTGGCCAGCTTGGCAATTCAGCTTCGTAACTCCCGATCCTTCAGAAATCAATTTTCAAGATGGCTTCATTACCCTAACTGAGGGTTCACCTTCGGTTAATATCAACTTTTCAATTAGTCCCTTGACTTCTAGCTCACAAACATTCACTGTTACGCTTAGTGGACTTACTTCTCAAGATGATATTTTAACAAACCCAGCTATTGAAAACAATGAAATTGTTGTTAATATTCCAAGTGGTGTTACAACTGCTTCTTTCAGCTTAGCGGCGATTGCTGATGTTATTCCTGAAGGAGTTGAAACTGGCACATTAACAATTACCTCTTTAAGTTCAGGCTTAATTGCAGGATCAGGAAATGCTTTAAATTTTGAAATCGTAGAAGCGGAAGGCATCTCGTTTCTTAGCTTTTCACAAAGCACATATAATGTAAATGAAGGCGATGGAACCGCCACGATTACTGTGAATATTAGTCCCGCAACTGCAGAAAGTGAAAGCTTTATTGTAGTAGTGGAAGAAAATGGTTTAACAAGCGCTGATTATAGCACCACGCCTCCTTTAAACCTAGGAATTATCAATGCTAGCATTTCTGCAGGCGGTACCAGTTTTTCATTTATTGTAAATCTCATTGATGATGTTGAAGTTGAAGGCGTTGAATCATTGAATTTCTCATTTGACGAATTATCTCCAGGCCTTTCTTTTGGAACTAACGCTTCTGCTACACTCAATTTGAGTGATAATGATGGAGTATCAGTTGTTTCAGGTTTATATATCAACGAAGTGATGGCCTCAAATACGAATACTATTCAAGATGAGAATGGCGAATTTGATGATTGGATTGAAATCTATAATGGTTTGTTTGTAGCGCAAGATTTAGCCGGTTTAACTATAACAGATGAAGAAGCTAATCCTAGCAAGTATTTGTTCCCTTCGGGCGATGCAGCCAGCGTAGTTCCTTCAGGAGGTTTTGTTCTAGTTTGGGCCGATAATACCCCTTCACAAGGAGTAATGCATACTAATTTCACACTTTCTGCAGCAGGAGAATATGTTGGTTTATATGCGTCAAACGGAGAGTTAATTCATTCAGTAACCTTTACTAGCCTTGGACCAAATGAAAGCTACGGAAGAGAGAATGAAGCTTCTGAAAATTGGCTAACCTTTGCTGCAGGATTATCAACTCCTAATGCCTCAAATGCAACTTCAAGCATCTCAAATGTTCGTTCAATAATCTCTAGTGTTTACCCGGTTCCTAGCGACAATCTGCTTACTATATCACTCAACCCGTCTCCGAATATCAGAACATTACACATTTTTGATACGAATGGCAAGTTGATACTTAACGAGATACTTCCTTCTAATTCAAACTCTACAAAAATTAACACTGCTGAATTACCGGCAGGAACCTATTTACTTAGGGTTGGAGAAGGTAGAAATAAAAACTACAGCAAATTTACTGTTGCTCACTAAGAAGTCTATTATTCTGTTGGACTAGCTTTTAAGGTAACATTGAAGATTTAACGACGTAATGCTTATGAATAACTACTTATGCATGACAAAACTTCTTTCTTGCCTACTGTTAGGTCTAATTTCATTTGCTTCCATAGAAGTTAAGGCTCAAAGTATTCCTGCTGGAGGAATCGGTTTTATTGGCTTTCAAAGTGATGTTTCAATGGCTATTGCCTTTGTTAATACAGTTACCATTGAGCCGGGAACAGTTATAAGCTTTACTGATAACAAATGGACAGGAACGCAACTTCTGCAAAATGAACAAACCGTAGTTTGGACTAGTCCTGATTCTGCTTTGACCCCTGGTAAAATTGTCATCCTTCAGGATAATGGAAGCAGCATGAATATCATTGGTCCTGGCTCATCAACCGGCAGGTTATACTCTTCATTTGGGCAAGGCGAGCAAATACTGGCTTATACAGGCCCGGTAGAGAGTCCTAGTTTTATAGCTGGAATAAGCAGCGGTACTTGGCGAAATGAGTGTGATGATATTCCTTACCTGCAATATCTTACTTGCCTGCCTCCACCGCTTGTAAATGGTGTTACAGCATTTGCTTTCGTAAACACCTCCACCATTAACATAGACAATGGATTTCTAAATATATCACCACTACAAGTTTTTGGGCCAGAGGTTTTGAGCATTATCTACAATGTCAACTATTGGACTTTAGACAACGGAAGTCAGGCTTTTACCACCAACTGGCCTGATTGGGCAGGAGGAAGCACCCAGCCTTTTGCTTCAGAAATAAACTTTGAAATTACAGGCTCCCAAATCATTGAAGGTGGCTCATTAGCCGAAATAGTATTAACAATATCTCAACCCCAATCCACTCCGCAAACTGTAGAAATTGAAATTTTAGAGTTTCCTGGAATCGCCCCTCAAGATTATTCAACCAATCCGGTTGCTCAAAATGATGTCATTTCCATCACTGTTCCTGCAAATTCAACAAGTGTTTCTTTCACAGCCCAGGCGCTATCAGATGGACTTTCAGAATTGAATGAGAATGTAACTTTCTTAATCGGAAATTTATCAGGTGGTCTTTTTGCTGGCGATGACGATTCATATAGTCTCACCATTCTGAGTACAGAACAAGAATTCCCTGAGGTTGCTTTTACTGCAGATACACTTTACGTAACAGAAGGAATGGCTGGTATTCAGATTGATATTGCCATTGATCCCGTAACACAATCAACGTATAATATTGTAGTTGACGCAATTAGTGGAGCTGGCGTAATGAACGATTTTTTCACAAATCCCACGCAATTCTCAGGACAGTTATTGCTTCAAGCAACGGCTGGAAATCCATTGGTAAGTTTTACAGTAACCGCTTTTGATGACATTCAGATTGAGGCCGACGAATACCTCAACTTTACCATTGTTCAGGTTAGTAACGGCTTACAAATTGGCGCTGCAAGTAACATTGTTGTTGTTATTAAAGACAATGATAATACGCCAGTATTCAGTCCACCTGCTATTTTCATAAATGAAGTTCATGC
>JBBEBC010000143.1:0-12910 GCA_040882555.1 Bacteroidia bacterium | reverse complement strand
AAATTCATCATATCATTTTTTATTGTTATTGCATCCTTCACCGCAATAAAATAACCGAGCATTGCCACTTGCCTGCCTAGCAATAACGGTAGCTGTGATGCCACAACAGTTTCTTCTTCTATAGATTCAATTAAATCGAATGGTGAACAAAGTGGAAATCCCAGCAATTCGAGCTGGTCATAAGCATCTTCCAGAAATGTATCCTCCAACTTAGGGAAAGTATATTCGGGCTCTTCTGCAAGAAATAAAGCCGGAGCGCGCTCTGCCTTGGCAGGTTGCTTGTTGAGCAGCAGATGAGCATCCCAAAGCAATTCCTTTTTCGACTTTCGGGTAAAACGGAATGCGCCTGCACGAATGAGAATAATCAATTGCTCCAAGCCCACTGGCACACGACTCACAAAATCAGCAAGCCCTAGAAACGGACCGTCATCTTCTCGTTTTGACACAATGAGTTCGGCGCTCCTCTGCTCGAGTTGATGCAGAAGTACAAAGCCTAAAAAAATCGAGTTGTCATGTATACTGTTCAGGTGAATACTTCTATTAATACAGGGAGTCTGAATATCTGCACCAAGCATGCGGGCTTCATGAACATAATCCTGAGTTTTGTAAAAGCCTCCGAAATTATTAAGTACGGCAGTCATAAATTCGAGCGGATAATGTGCTTTCAGAAAAAGGCTTTGAAAGCTCTCAACAGCGAAGGAGGCAGAATGGGCTTTTGAGAAAGAGTAGCCAGAAAAGCTTTCCATTTGTCGCCAGACTTCTTGTGAAACGGAGTCGGGATATCCTTTTTCACGGCAGTTCTCCATGAATTTATCAGCCACAAGTTGAAATGCTTTAGCTGAGCGAAACTTGCCCGACATGCCACGTCTAAGAATATCGGCATCAGCAGGGTCGAGCCCGGCGAAATGATGAGAAACTTTAATTACATCCTCCTGATACACCATCACACCATAGGTTTCCTGAAGAATCTCTTCCATCTTTGGATGGATATATTCAAAACTTTCTGGATGATGAAAGCGATGAATATATTCGCGCATCATTCCCGAGCGGGCAACGCCCGGGCGGATAATAGAACTCGCAGCCACAAGTGTGATATAATCCTCACATTTGAGCTTACTCAGCAGCATGCGCATGGCGGGAGATTCGACGTAAAAGCAGCCCATGCTACGACCACTGCGGATAAGGTCTTTTATTAGAGGATCTTTCTTAAAGTCGCTAACACGATGGATGTCGACACTGATTTGTTTGTTCTCCAAGACCAAATCCACGGCATCGCGAATGTGCCCTAAACCACGCTGAGAGAGGATATCATACTTGTATAATCCAACCTCCTCTGCCACATACATATCAAATTGAGTGATTGGAAAGCCTTTCGGCGGAAGCTGGGTTGCGGTATATCTGAAAATGGGTTCTTCAGAAATGAGAACTCCTCCGGCATGAATGCCGAGATGATTGGGGAAATCATGAATAAGACCACCATAACGAAATACCAGTTTGGCAATTTGATCGGCATCTGACGGTAATTCACGGAGACCGCTGAGCGCATCAATTTCGCCCTTGGGCAAACCAAAGACCTTACCCAGTTCACGCACCACAGCTCTGCGCTGAAACGTGGTATAGGTAGCCATGAGAGCAGTGTGCTCGCGACCGTATCGCTGAAACATATAATTAAGGACTTCATCTCGATCGCGCCAGGAGAAATCGAGGTCGAAATCGGGCGGAGAAGTCCTGTGGGGATTGATGAAACGCTCGAAATATAAGTCGAGTTCTATTGGATCAACATCGGTAATTCTAAGGCAATAAGCAGCAATACTATTGGCGCCACTCCCCCGCCCTACGTGAAAAAATCCGCGGTGACGCGCATACCTTATCAAATCTTCAGAAATCAGAAAGTATGATGTAAAGCCAAGTTTATTTATCACTCCGAGTTCATGCTGCAAACGACGCATGGCCTCCTTGTTTTTCTTTCCGTAGCGATATGCCAGTCCGTCGAGACTCAGCTGTTCTAATAAACGCCTGTCCTGATCATTACTTCCGGTGAAAGTCAACTTATTCTTACTTTTCCCGAACTGAAAATCTACGTGGCAGGCTTCAAGAATTTGCAGGCTTCTGGAAATAAGATCGGGGTAGTTAGAAAAAGCGGCAATAAGTTCGCGCTGTTCGAGTAAAAGCTCATCGTCAGGTGCACAAGTAGAGACGGGGAGTTTACTCAATAAGGTGTTGTTATCAATAGCTCTCAGCAGTCGATGAATACTAAAGCCCTGTTTATCTTTGAAAGTGAAGGTTTGGAAAAGGATGGCCTTCCGCCGAAAGGCGACAGGAAAAGGAACCCGTTTACGAAGATCATTCAGTGTAATTCCTATGTATTCATTTTCATGCAATGCCCTGTTGGGGATGTTATCGGAAGGATAAATCACGTAGACATCACGTGTGGCGGGTATCTCAGAAGTCAATTCTTCCCCATCGGTGAGATGTGCTGACAATAAGCGATTTATTTGCTCAAAGCCATCGTTTGATGCGGCAAGCATGACATATAATCTGTTAACACCTTTGCGAAAATCAACCCCGATTACTCCATGTATTTCCTTTTCTTTAGCAAGCTTCACAAACTCAAGGCAGCCAGAAGTTGTGTTAATATCGGCAAGGACAGCCGACGAGTATCCCATCAAGATTAGATTATCGAGGATATCACCGGGAGAGAGCGTCCCATAACGCAAGCTAAACCAAGAGTGAGCTACGAGCATGACTGTTTTTACATCATTTATTGACGCAAATATAGTCAATGATTAAATTACCGTCAATAATAAATTCATGTTGACTTCATATTTAGAATTGTTATTCATAGTATATTTCCGAAGTGAGAAGCAAAAAAGCCTCCGCGACGAAACATTAAAAACACAAACTAATGATTATCAGAACTATTGCGATTACAATTGGTCTTTTTGCAACAGGCTTAACTTCGGCCAAAGAGTTAAAGCCTGGCTTCGATAAAGATGAGTATAGAGAACTTACGTTAATTTCAACACGCTCGGCAGCCAATCCTGAATATGCGAAGCTGTTTCCCGAACCGGCATCATTTAAAATGCTTTATCAATCGGCACCGTTGGGTTTAGATAATATGTGGGATTTATGGCAAGACGACCGTGGCGTAACAGTAGCCAGTATAAGAGGTACGACTAAAGAAGCAAATAGTTGGCTGGCAAATATTTATGCTGCTATGGTACCGGCGAAAGGAAAGCTTCAGATAAACGGAAAAACATTTGACTATCAATTAGCTAACAACCCAAGAGCTGCAGTTCACGTAGGCTGGCTTTTAGCATCGACTTATTTGGTTGATGATATGTTGCCCCGCATCATGAAATTGTATGATGAAGGCAGCAGGGATTTAATTTTAACCGGGCATAGTCAGGGCGGAGCAATTAGTTATTTAATAACAGCCATGATGTATCAGGCGCAGAAAGTGGGGAAATTTCCTGCAGATATGAGAATAAAAACTTATGGCAGTGCGGCTCCAAAACCTGGAAACTTATATTTTGCTTATGAATATGAAGCGCTCACCTACGGTGGATGGGCTTTTAATGTTGTTAATGCTGCCGACTGGGTTCCCGAAACACCCATTTCAATTCAAACCCTCAACGATTTCAATACGACAAATCCATTTGTAAATGCCGGAGACGTAATTAAAAAGCAAAAAACCGCGAAACGGATTATTCTGAAACATGTATACAAAAAGCTTAGCAAACCGGCATTAAAGGCTCAAAAAAATTACGAAAAATACCTTGGTAAAATGACAGAAAAATTAATCAAGGAGAATATTCCGGATTTTGTTTCACCTCAATATTATAAAAGCAATCATTACGTTAGAGCGGGAACCATGATAGTGTTGCTGCCCGACAAAGATTACTACCTAAAATATCCTGATAGTGAAACCAATATTTTTATCCACCATTTTCACCAGCCTTACTTAGACCTGTTAGAGAAAATTAATTAAGAGAATTCATTGCATGATTCAGTTAGTTGTAACAGACCTTGACGGGACGCTTCTAAATGATAACAAGGAGCTTCCTTCGAATTTTTGGGGAATTGAAAAAAAATTACGCGAATTAGGAATTGTTTTCGCTGTTGCCAGCGGAAGGCCTTATGAGAGCATGAGGCGCATTTTTAATAATAATCTTGAACACATTCTTTTTATTGCCGAAAACGGTGGATTAATAAGATACCGCGGTGAAGAGTTGAGAAGTAACGCATTGCCTTTAGTTGACGTTCATGAATTGATAAAACTATCGAGGAAACTCGATAATACTCATATATTGCTGTGTGGAAAGGATGTTATGTGGTTTGAATCACAAGACGAAACCTTCTTGGCAGAAAGCTTGAAGTATTATGATCATATGCACTATGTGCCTGATTTATTGAGCGTTTCTGAGCCAATAATAAAGTTCACACTTTGCGATATGGTTAGCTCAGAAACAAATAGCTTTCCTAAATTAAAATACCTGCAGGATAAATATACAATGGCTGTTTCGGGTCTGCGCTGGCTCGATATTACAGGAATAGATGTGAATAAAGGCAAAGCCTTAGAGTTTATGCAAGGCTTTTTAGGTATTCCTAAAGAAAACACACTTGCTTTTGGAGACTATTTTAATGACGTGGAAATGCTTAAGCAGGCAGGCATTTCCTTCGCAATGAAAAATGCGCATCCTGAAGTTAGGAAAATGGCTCAATCCATTACTAGATATACGAATAATGAATTTGGAGTGATTAAAGAAATAGAGCATTTGCTGAAATTTGAATAGAAGCAAACCCACAAAATAATAGCGTATTTCTTTCGTTTGCTTTGCCAAACATCTCATTTTTATGGTTTTAAGAATCGCATTTGTACTTTTTAGCATTTCCATTTTCAGTCTCAAGGCTCAGGATTCTCAGGTTAACAAAAGCATTTTAAAAATCTCTGATTTCTCTGTACAGCTTGGTATTAACTCCCTACCAATACAACCTTCTTCGGTAGATAATTTCAGGAAGTTGGCTCCTGAGTCGCAGTTGCTAAATGCTAACTTTGAAAATTACAATTCGAGTAAACTGCTAGCTTTTAGTTCGAACAGTTTTATGTCGATTCTGCTGGGCATGGAGCTAAAAAATCGAAAAAGCAAAGAGTATAAGTCGAATCCAAAACTAAGATTGGGATTCAACTATGGCTCATTTTCAACGCTGTCGGGATTTTTAAATCAAAATGAAAGGTTTGTTTATGATACGCTCATTTCAGCCCAAACTGGCCATGTTTATTATGTTGATTCAGTCGTAAATCGCTCACTTATAATGGACCAAAATACTCAGCAACTCTCTTTGGATATTGCCCTACTCTATAGAACAAATACAGAAAACAGAATTTCACTTTACACAGGAATTGGGCTGGGAGGCGGGATTTCCTTGAATACTACTACATCCATCACATACAACAAGCGTAGCAAGTCAGAAACTGATCTTGAAACAAATTCATATACAACGGGTAACAGCTATTCAGAAGAAACCACCTTTAAAACTGAATCTTTTAAGAATAAAAATCCCTACACGGTTTGGGTTTATGTGCCCATAGGAATCGACTTCAGAATTGGGAAATATTCAGAGATTTTAAAAAACGTTAATCTTTTTCTTGAAATGCGACCAGCATTAAGCAGAACAAGCATCCCTGATTTTGCAGAAACCACAAGCGGCTCCATTGCTTCTACTGCGGGAATGCGCTACAATTTCTAATGTTTAAGCCATTCTATTGATTTGTATTGCCCCTTGAGATTAGAAATCATTCATGAAAAAGGGAAGTATGGTTTTTCAGATACCTCCATTAACAAATCAATTCCTAAATACCTATACTTGCAGGAGAAACCATTGGTATGACGGGAGATAGCCTAAGTATTGATATCGCTTTTTTTGCCATTCTAGCACTAATCATTTTTTTGGCTGGACAAAAACTTTCATTGTATGGAGATTTATTGGCTGAAAAAACTGGACTAGGTAAAGCTTGGATCGGACTTATACTTATGTCGGCAGTTACTTCATTGCCCGAACTCATGGTAGGAATTAGCTCTGTTAGCATTGTCGGCTCTGCTGATTTAGCCGTGGGCGATATTTTTGGAAGTTGTGCCATTAATCTTGGGATTTTGTCGCTTATGGATGTATTCACTCCAAAAGGACATTCACTTTTAGGAAGGGTTTCTCAAAATCATATTCTAGCCGCCTCACTTGGTTTAATTCTCGTTGCACTCGCTGGAATGGGCTTGTTTGTGAATAATGATATCATATTTACCCCGTCAATAGGCATAACAAGTATCTCATTTTTTATTATTTATTTAATTTCCCTGCGAATTATTTACTCTTTTAATCTTAAGCATCCCGAAATAGCCAATCGTGAGCAAAATGCAATTAAACTCAGCCTGCGACAAATAATTGCACGTTATGCCTTATTTGCTGGAGTAATCATAGTTGCCGCACTTATCCTTCCTCATTTTGCTGAAAAAATTGGGCAAGCAGCAGGCTTAAGCAGTTCTTTTGTGGGAACTCTTTTACTTGCCTTTTCTACCTCTCTGCCAGAAATTGCTGTCTCAATTGCCGCTGTTAAAATGGGCTCCGTTGATTTAGCTGTCGGCAATCTCCTAGGAAGTAACATTTTCAATATTTTCATCCTTTTCATAGATGATGTTTTCTATGTAAAGGGACATTTACTTAAAGACGCTTCACCAGCAAATTTAATCTCGGTCTTTTCTGTTATAATTATGTCGGCCGTGGTTATCATTGGACTAAGCTACAGAGCCAAAAACAAGCGCTATCTGCTTGCATGGGACACTTTACTTATTTTGGTTATTTACATAATCAATATTGGTTTACTTTATTCAAATCAGTAATGCCAAGCATTTTGAATTCAACTTGTGCATCTCTACTCAAAAAGCTTCAAATAAAGGAGCCTGAGGTTTTTGAAATAGTACAATTAACACGAAGTTTTTCCATGTCGGCGGAAGGAAAAAACAGAATATCAAAATGAACCAATTTGGAAAAATGGTTTTTCTAATTGGGATAGTCCTCATTCTCATTGGTGGCTTTCTTTGGCTTTTTGGCGATAAACTCAACTGGCTTGGAAAATTACCAGGAGATATCAGAATAGAGAAGGAAGGATTCTCTCTTTACATCCCAATAACAACAATGATTTTAATTAGTCTTTGCATTTCAGCCCTACTGAAACTCTGGCAATACCTCAAATGAGCTTGAATTAGGTTGAGTGAATCTAAGTAATTGGTACTTTCGCCGAGTTTTTCGATTATGATTTTTCTAATCCTCAGCGTCCTCAGTTCTACTACCATCATGGTAATCTTCAAGTACTTTGATCGATTCAAAGTACAAACTTTCGACGCTATAGTTATTAACTATTTCATTGCAGGAGGTTTAAGTATTTTTCTAGATAGTTCAGGCATTAGCTTCAACGAAAGCCACAACCAGCCTTGGTTCTGGAATGCTATCATCATAGGTGTGCTTTTTATCACTCTATTTAATGTTATTGGAATTAGCACTCAAAAAATCGGAGTTTCGGTTACTACGGTGGCGAATAAAATGTCGCTCATTGTACCCGTTCTCTTTGCGGTGTTTGTGCTGGGAGATTCGCTCAATGCAATGAAAATATTCGGAATTGTATTGGCGCTTATTGCTGTTTATATGACATCCCGGACGGTAAAAAGAGATGATGTTGATTCGAAATATGCTTATTATCCGCTCATTGTTTTCCTAGCGAGTGGTTTTATTGATAGTTTTTTCAAATACAACGAAACGTTTACTCTTGGTGATAATGGTTTACAGCCATTTATTAGCTGGATTTTTATAACAGCTTTTTTTGTTGGGATGATTGCCTTAAGTATTAAATACTTCAAAACTAAGCAACTGCCCAATAAAAGAGCTCTTTTGGGAGGAATAGCCTTAGGTATCCCGAACTACTTTTCGGTTTTCTTCCTTATCAAATCGCTTTCTATCAAAACCATGCAAAGCTCAGTTGTTTTCCCGGTGAATAACATGTCGATTGTTGCATTATCTGCCTTAGCCGGTATTTTCCTATTTCATGAAAAAATCACAAAAATCAATAAGATAGGCATTGCATTATGTCTAGTTGCTATAGCTTTGATTGCCTTCTCAGATGAACTGATGGGCATAATTGCCTAATTTGGAAATTACCGATACATATTTAACCATTGCAGAACCTTCTGAAGGACTTTTCAAGGACAAAGGCAGCAAGTTTATTAGCTATGCTTTTGCTGTTAAAGCGGAAGATGATGTAAAGGAAAACATAGAAATCTTAAAGAAAATTCATCCCTCAGCTAGGCACTTCTGTTACGCTTATAGAATTAATCCTTTGGATGAATACTGGAGAGCAAATGACGATGGTGAACCTTCTTCCTCAGCTGGAAAGCCCATTCTAGGTCAAATCAGATCCAATAACTTACAAGAAGTCCTTATTGTCGTTGTTAGGTATTTTGGTGGGACTTTACTTGGTGTTCCGGGTTTGATAAATGCCTATAAATCTGCTGCGCAGGAAGCTATTTCGAATGCTAAAATCATTGAATCTATTATTACGAAACCGATTCATCTTCAAGTAAATTATGCAAAAATGGGCGATGTCATGAAATTTGCAAAAGACCTTGGCTTTGAATATGATTCTCCCAAAATGACTGAAGATTTTAGTTTGACAATCCACATACCTTTTTCAAAGTGGGAGGGAATTAATAATCATTGTCAAGAAAACGAGTGGTTACAGCAAGAAGAAGATTAGCAATCTTTCAAGAGAAGTATAAGAGGAACCAATAATATAACCAGCAGATAATAAATCATATCTACCTGAAAGAAAGGGAAATACTTCTTCCAAAATTTTTTAAAACCTTCCATAATAACAAAGTAACAGGAAATTATTTCGTGAAAGCATTCCTTTTTCGCTTACGCGGGATGTTTATATCAACAATTGCAAGCTCATTTTTAGTGAATAATGCATTTCAAATTGTTTAAAGTGCTCTAGCATCTTTTCTATCTTCGTGATCTATTTTTAACCATGCATATTTTAAAAATAAAAGGCAAAGCGAAGATTCCAGATTACATTCAGATTAGGGATGATGATTTTACTTTGAAAGCATATTTCAGAGTTGACAGGCCAGAGAAATCGCTCGAGAAAATTGGCTTAGGCCACAGAATGGAGGAAATGTTGAAATTGATACAAGAAATTCCTTTTGGTAAAGTATTAAAAATTGACTGAGCCCATGAAAATGGATACTACCATATTGCTTAAAGGGGTGAACATTTTTCAAAATGACCATCTTATTCTAAGTGACGTAAATATTGAAATTGAAAAAGGTGAGTTTGTTTACTTGATTGGTAAAACCGGCAGTGGCAAAAGCTCCTTGCTTAAAACATTGTATGCTGATTTGCCACTTACTGAAGGTGAAGGAAGTATAAGTGAGTTCAATTTAAATGCAATACGCACGAAAGACATCCCCTTTTTAAGAAGAAAACTTGGTGTAATTTTTCAGGATTTCCAATTGCTTGGGGATAGATCTGTGGAAGATAATCTTCGATTTGTTCTCAAAGCAACCGGCTGGAAAAAGAAAAATGAAATGGATGATAGGATTGATGATGTGTTGAAAAAAGTTGGACTTCCAACTAAAAAACACAAGATGCCTCATCAGCTTTCAGGGGGCGAACAGCAGCGTGTAGGTATTGCGAGAGCCTTATTGAATGACCCAGAAGTGATTCTTGCAGATGAGCCTACAGGAAGTCTTGACCCAGAAACAACGGGAGAAATACTTCAGCTTTTATTAGATATTGCTGCTACCGGTCGAAGTGTGCTTGTGGCTACTCACGATTTAACACTATTTGAACTTCACCGTGCAAGAACTCTTAAATGCGACGGAGGAATGATTATCGATTCCAACTTGCTTTAAATGCTTTCCATCTTAATTCCTGTATTTAACGTTGACGTAAGGGAACTTGTAAAAGATTTAAATCAACAGGTATCATTAATAGGAATTGATTTTGAAATTCGTCTTTATGACGATGGTTCAGATGCCAAATACAAATCCTTAACGAATGAACTAGCTGAAATACAATCAGTTATAATTCAGGATTCAGATAAAAACATCGGCCGTTCGGCCATAAGAAACAAACTCGCCAAAGAAGCTCAGGGCGATTGGTTGTGGTTTCTCGATTGTGATGGCAAAGTGGCTCAAAATCAGAATTTAAGCTCTGTGTTCTGGAAAGAAAAATCTGAAAATCAGATTGTTTCAGGAGGAAGAATCTATCAGTATGAAAGTCCTGAAAATACAAAGCTTCAACTTCATTGGCTCTGGGGTTCTCAACGCGAGCTGCTCGACTCAAAAGCAAGAATGAAAGACCCTGTAAGTCATTTTCTTTCAAATAATTTCATTGTTCATAAAGGTCTTTTCCAAAAACTAAGCTTTGATACTTTACTTTTTGGTTATGGTTACGAGGATACCCTTTTCGCAGCAGAAGCAAAAACTAAAGGATTTGAAGTAAAGCATATTGAAAATCCAGTTTTACACGATGGCCTTGAACCGGCAGATGCTTTTTTGAAAAAAATAGAAGAAAGTCTTGATAACCTCCACAGGTTGAAAGATATATGTGCGGAAAAGAATATTCAATTTCCTGTTAAAAGTAAGTTGATTCTTGCTTATCGTATTCTCAATTTCCCAATTATAAGGCAGTTGTTCGGCAGTTGGTTTGCTCGTAATGCTTCAATTTGGAGAATTCAATTACTAGGAAAAAATCCTGATTTAAAAACTTTCGACGCCTACAGACTTGCATATCTTCTAAATCAGTAGCCTTTTATATTCTCATTTGCTTTGTATATTGCCCTAAAGAAGCAAACGCGTGAAATTCCTTGTATATAGAGCATCGGCCGGCTCAGGCAAAACATACACCCTTGTAAAAGAATACCTTAAAATGGCTCTGAAAGAGAAGAACGACCCTTCTGCTTTCAGGCGTATTCTCGCCATTACCTTTACGAATAAGGCAGCAGCCGAGATGAAAGAAAGGGTAATTAAGAACCTCCGCGAGCTTTCAGCAGGAACCTCTAAGGATGATCTGGCGGATGACTTATGCAGCTCTCTGCAAATATCAAAAGATTCCTTATCCCAAAGGGCCAAGTCTTGCCTCTCTGCAATTCTTCATCAATATGCCGATTTTTCAATAGGTACAATCGACAGTTTCATGCATCGGGTCGTCAAAACATTTGCTTATGACCTTAAACTTCCTGTAAACTTCAATGTGGAACTTGATACAGAAGTAGTCCTCAGAATGGCCATTGATCAAGTAATGGAAAAAATTGGCACAGATGCCTCCATCACTAAGGCTCTGATTGGTTTTACCGAAGCCAAAACCGAGGAAGAAAAAAGCATGCGCATTGAAGATGAGCTATTTGCTGCTGCGGCTGATCTTTTGGATGAGGAATCGGCAGTTCTCATTAATAAACTGCAGCACCTTTCAATTGATGACTTCCTTGAGATTCGTCAAAAGCTTGTTACCAAAGCTAATGCCTTGGTAGATTTATTACAAAAAATTGGAACTGAGTGCCAAGAAATTATCGATAAAGTAGGTCTGGAGCAGAACGACTTTTACTATGGCAAAAGTGGCGTAGGGAAATTAATTAGCAACCTAAATCAATTCAGTATTGGAGATACACTTGAGTTAAATAGCTATCATTTAAAGGCTTTGGATGAGGATATCTGGTATTCAGCAAAAACGGATTCTGTGATAATTCAAAAAATAGATTCTGTTTCTGCCAACTTAAGCAAACTGCTAAATGAGGCTAGAATACTTTGGAATCAAGAGAGCTCGGATTACATTCTAAGCAATGAGATATTAAAATCTATCTATTCTGTAGCACTTCTTAATGAGGTTTCTATGGCTATTGACACTATTCGAGACGAGGAATTCATTGTCCATATTTCAGAGTTCAATAAACGAGTTTCAGAAATAGTATTTAATGAGCCCGCTCCATTTGTTTTTGAAAGATTAGGAGAACGCTACCAACATTTCCTGATAGACGAGTTTCAGGATACCTCGGTAATGCAATGGCAAAATCTTATTCCTTTAGTTAATAACGGACTTGCCTCCAATCACACTTCCATAATTGTTGGTGATGGCAAACAGGCTATTTATCGCTTTCGAGGAGGAGAAGTGGAACAATTTGCCCAGATTCCAGAGCCTTATCCTGACACACTTATTCCAATCCAAATTGAAAGGTATACTTTACTTAAGCATTTCTATCAGCTTGTTTATCTGGATACTAATTGGCGATCGAAACTCGAGATCGTTAATTTCAACAACGATTTTTATGAGACGCTGATAAACTCAATTACGCCCAACATTATCAAGGATGTTTATACTGGACATGCGCAAAAAGCCTCAATAGGAAAAGAGGGTGGCTATGTTGAATTCAGATTCACAGACAGTGATTTTATCAAAGAAGAGAGAGAAGAGTTTCATTTAACAAACTGTGAAGAAATAATTCGTGACCACATCGATAACAAAGGGTATAGATATCAAGATATCGCTCTCTTAACAAGAAATAATAAACAAGGCACCTTACTGGCTGGGCACTTAATAAATTGTGGTATTCCAGTAATCTCTAATGAATCATTATTAGTTAAAAATGCTCCCGAGGTAAGGATGATGCTTGCTTGGATGCATATTTTGATCAGAGTTCAGGTTGATATGCACCTGTTTGAAGTATTGAAGCTGCTTATTGATGAGAAGATTTTATCTTATGCTAGCTATGAAGAATTGCTTAGAAAGGTGAAGCTAAAAGAACACGAGGTATTTGATATTTTGAAATCTGTTGAAAGATTGCCTGATACAGATAAACTTAGAA
>JBBEBC010000142.1:0-12952 GCA_040882555.1 Bacteroidia bacterium | reverse complement strand
AATCTGCTTATAAGCGTTTAGATTTATTTCAGCGTCAACGTCATGTTCAACTTGCGATCCTCCCTTTAATATTGATAATATTATCATTTCGGGTAGTACTTCTACTTGCACTCCTCCTACGGTAAGCGCAGGATCAAATATCAGTATTTGTTCAGGTGGTTCTGCACCTATCGGTGGAAGTCCTACCGCAGTTGGTGGATCTGAAGCGGGAGCATTTGTGTATTCTTGGACTCCTGCAACGGGACTTAGCAGTGCCTCAATTGCAAATCCTACAGCAAATCCTACTAGTACAACTGTATATACAGTATCGGTTCACCGTGGTACTCCTGCTTGTTCGGCAACTTCTCAGGTTACGGTAACTGTAAATAACCCACTTCCAATATCAATAAGTCCGGCTGGACCTCTTACAATTTGTCCAGGTGAATCTGCTGCTCTTACTGCAAGTTCAGGCTTTACCAATTATTCTTGGTCTCTACCTGGCGGTGGAAATGCCTCGGGTGCCAATATTTCAGCGACTCTAATCGGTAGTTATACTGTCACAGCATTAGGCACAAATAATTGTCCTGCCACTTCTTCTGCTGTTCAAATTCAAGCAGGTAATTCGGCTCCAATTGCAGTTACAGCCGATGGGCCACTTTCATTCTGTAACGGTCAAGATGTTTTACTTACAGCTCAGGCTGGCTTCAATAATTACACTTGGTCAAATGGCGCTGTTGGACAATCAGCCACTATAAGTGAAGCAGGAACATATTTCGTTACTGCAGAGGGTGGAGCATGTGGAGGAATTTCAGATAATATTGTTGTCTCTATTAA
This sequence comes from Bacteroidia bacterium, assembly GCA_040882555.1. Classification (GTDB taxonomy): domain Bacteria; phylum Bacteroidota; class Bacteroidia; order M30B66; family M30B66; genus M30B66. The sequence goes on along the minus strand of JBBEBC010000142.1, from coordinate 12,139 downwards.
TAATCCGGCGCCATTAACAGTATCTCCTTCGGGTAATGTTTCAGCATGTGCAGGTGAAACAGTTACTCTTAGCGCTCAGGCAGGATTTACAAATTATACTTGGTCAAACAATCAAATTGGTCAGGATCTAGAAGTACAAAATGCAGGTTTTTATTCTGTAAGTGCAACAAATACTGACGGTTGTATTGCAACATCTGCTAACGTGAATGTTACATATTTACCTGTCTTTACAGTTGGTATTACACCTAACGGTGTGATTGATATCTGTGATGATTTGCCAGTAACACTTACTGCCCAAGCGGGTTTTTCAAATTATGAATGGTCTAATTCATCCCAAGGAGCTACGCTTGTAGTTTCTTCATCAGGATTGTATTCTGTAAGTGCTGATAATGCTCAAGGTTGCTCTGGTGCATCTAATCCTGTTATAGTTAATTTTATTGATAATCAGTCTGCTAGCTTCACTTATGAGCAAAACGACATCCCGATTTATAATGTTCAATTTACTAGCACAGAAGTAGCCGATGAATATCTATGGGATTTTGGACAGGGAAATACCAGTACCGAAGAAAGTCCTTCTTACGCTTTCCCATTTGATGGTGTTTATCCTGTTACTCTTACAATTACAAATACTTGTGGTTCTAACAGTGTGACAATCAATGTGGAAGTAATTAAAACTTCAATAAACGACTTGTCATCTTTCGATAATTTAATTGTCAATCAATTAAGCTCAAATTCATTTCTGATATCAGGGAATGCTAATTCGAATGAATCTTTGGAAATATCTATTATAAATATCTCTGGACAGGAGTTGTATTCGACAAAACTTAACGCGAATGGTAAGTTCTCTGAAGTTGTTAATCTCCCTTCATTAGCTCAAGGGGTTTATATTTTGAGACTTAACGATTCTAAAAGCAGTGTGGTGCGAAAATGGGTTAGGTAATCTTTGCTCCACAATAATTGAGGCGCTGTTTAACTTAGGTTTTTCAGCGCTTCTTTTTTTACAATGTTTCGAGGTGTTTGAATGTTAGCGCAAAGGCAAAGATTACACCTGCAAAAACGGCAGCAATCATGATTACATAAGCCAATATCTTTTGATTCCTTGCAATGGCTTGGCTTTCGTGATATAATTCTTCTCCAACTTTCTGTTGGTCTTTCCCGAGTTTCTGCAAAGGCTCAACAGCAGCATGGAACAACCTATCGCCTTGATGGGTAAGAAGTATTAAGGCAGAATCAGTTTTCAATTCTCTGCTTAATCTAAGCATATCTTGCTCGGCATCGCGATATATACTCAAGGTGGAATTAAAGCGTCCTAAATCTGCCTTTTCCTCAGGAACAAGATAAGTATTGGTTATTTTTCTAATAAGAGAATCTATTGATACATGATTTTTCTGCAGTTGATACTCATAGAAATAACGTTCATCCTGATTTCTTGTGGTAATATGGTTTTCTAATGAAACCCTATTCTCATAAACCAGCAGAATTAAATTTCCAATATCCAAACTTGGTATTAATCGATCTTGGTACATTGACCTGAACGAAACAGAAATTCTATCAAAGCCAGAAGTGCTAAACAGACCTAAGACTATAAAAAATACAAAAAGCAAAGCGAATGAACCAGCTATTCGACTTTTTCTGGGGACATGTATTTTTCTTCTCACTAGTTTTATTGAATTTCTTTCCCTGACGAATCAATATCAATCCATCTTCCGGGAATACGAATAACCTTTAAAGCAGGATTAAGCTCAGCTTCTGGAATGAAAATATCTGCGACTTTGGTAAATGGCTGGCATTCCATTTCAGGATGCGCCTTTCCGATTTTATTGATGCATAATGGTTTATCGCCGATATTTTCCTGAGTAAGATCTTCGACACATGTACAAGACTGATTAAAATCTCCCAAAACTTCCATTAAAAATAATGGAAAAGATTCTCTAATCGCAGCAATTGTGTCTTCTTTCGTTTCACCAATAACCTCTTCAAATGAAGGCATTTCAGTAAAATAAGGAATTTCTTCAGTGCCGTTCTTACCTACAAAACCCCATTGACCATTTTTTAAGACAGCCGCTCTGTCGCCAGAGAAATTTCTCACAGCATCGAATTGTGGAGTAACAATTTCGGCTCCTAGTGAGTTAATAAAACCCCACTTATCATTATTTCGAACAGCCGCAAAGCCATTACTGAATCTAACCACTTCATTATACTTTTCGCTTTGAGCTTCTCTTCCGTATCTATCTATCACTGACCAAACAAATGAACCATCATCAGTAGTAGTTCTACCAAATACAACTGAACCTTTATTAAAGACCAATTCATCATATTTAGGCTCAATTGATTCTTCGCCTTGCTGGTTCAAGAATCCCCATAAATCACCAATCCTGAATGCTGCGGAATACCCATAATAAGGTAATACCTCATCATAAACAGGTAGTTTGAGACTATCGCTTCCTTTAACAAGTCGCCATTTGTCAGGTAGGTGAACCTGAGCTTTTCCATTTTCAAAAGTGCTTCCTATTTCTGAGTATAAAAATGGAATGACTACTTCTCCATCTGTATTTGCAAAACCCCAGAGATTTCCTTTTCTAACAGCACAAAGACCTTCATGAAAAAGACCTATTGCACTATAGTCGGCAGATAAAACTGGAGTCCCATCTATACGAATCAGTCCTTGTAGTCCATTTTGTTGAAATAAATAATGCGACTGATCAAAACGATAAAGCTCATCATATGCCGCGCGAATTAGAATGTTACCTTTTGCATCAAGCATTCCAGCTTCGCCTTTATTCACAAAAACAGCAGTTTCACCTTCAAAATTATCGATAAATTCAAATTGCGGCTTTAATATCTCCTTGCCGTCTGAACCAATTATCCCGTATAAGATAGTGTCGCCTTTGACATGTGTAACGATTGATTTTCCTTCCCTGACATCAAAAACTTGTTGGTATTCTTTCTCTATTAGAACAAGTGCTCCAAGCTTATTCAAAAAACTATGTTTATTCCCTTTTTTTACAACTGCAAATCCTTCTGAAAAGGAAAAGGCATCATCAAAGGAGTAACTTGTTTTATATTTCCCATCTATATCAATAAAGTCCCATTGCGACCTCATCGATTTTTTTACTGCTGCTAAATTCTCCGAAAAGTCTTTCGCATTGTTAAATTGAAATTTAACAACCTCTTTTCCGAAAGGGTCTAAATATCCATAACTACCATTTCTAGAATTCCAGGTGAGGATTCTTTTATTGCTCAAGTTTTCAGGAAATAAATAATCAGGAAACTCATAATAAAGAAATCCTGTATTACTAATAATTTGATAGGTGAAAGCACCTTCATCATCTGATGTGCCAATATCAACTCGTTTTCTTGCTAGTGTTAATGTATCTTCAAAATCCCAGATATAGTCATAATTGGCAGGAATCACTTCTTTTCCTTGCCCATCTTTCATCCCTTCAAATACGTAAATCATACCGTCAACACCAATTCTGTCTACTCTGAATTTAGTGAGATTGACTGCTTGTGAAAAAGCTGACTTTGATATTAAAATAAAAAAGAAAAGAAGGAAACTCCTGTATTTTATCAGTGAAATCATCACGTCAAAAGTACGAAGTTTCCTTCCTCGATTAGCACTACTGTAATTATGAAAGTTCGTTCTGCTTGAAGTCATCCTTTAGAATAATTCTTAAAGATATTCACAGAGCGAAATTCATACCAAGAAAATCAATAAAAATCTTCTTCCATTTCAGGTCTGTTCATTTGCTGCTTATTTCCATCAGCCTTACGAGCAGCTCTTCTTTCTTTTGTTTCTTTTTTGAAAGCTTCCCAATTATTCCACTGCTCAGGAGTAAGCACTTGCTGTAACTTATCTTCAGCTTTCTTATTGGCAGCCTTTACATCCGCTATTTTGTCCTTGTTAATTGTTCCATCTTCATTCCTAGCTGCTGCTTTTGCTTTCTCTCTTTCTATTAGAATTTGGTTAACTTCTGAAGTCTGTGCATCAGTTAATCCTGCTTTTGAAGTCATCATTCTAAGAACTCTTACGGCCCTGTCTTCAGGCGTTAAATCTCTTTTCTGAACTTTGGCACTTTTTTGAGCCGGACTTGTTGATTTTTCAGTTTGTGCATTTGCGCAGAGGCATGAAATAGTCATGGCTGCTGCCATTAAAAAGGATTTAGTCATCATATTTTTTTTCGGTATAGAGCAAATATCGTTCATTTGGTTTAACAAGAAAGAAAAAAATCTTAAATCATTGTCTTAACCATAAGGAAATGAGGTATTGAGTCAAATAGTAAATAGGAAGGGGAAACAATTTCATAGCCATTAGATTTATAGAATGAAACAGCTGGTTCTCTTGCATGAAGAATTATTTGATGCACAGGATTATAGGCGTCACACGCTTTTTTTTCAATGTACTTTAAGATGGCCTTTCCTAAACCTAGTCCCTGGTGGTCGGGATGAACAGCCATAAATCTTAATTGTGCTTGAGAGTCTCCACTTTGATGAGCCCTGCAAGTAGCTATGACATTGTTTTCTTTATCAAGTATAATTGCATGAATAGAAATTGCATCATCAGGTGATTTCTCGGATCCCTTGGGCTCAGACCAAGGCTCCCTTAAAACTGAAAACCTTAATTGGTACATCTTATCCCACTCCTCTTGAGAGCGAGGTGGAACTATTTGCCAATTCGCCATAGCTTAATTATTTGCTTCTGATAAACCTGAAGACCAGTAAAGATAAGCAATGGATTTAGCAAATTTCGCCTCAAAATCAGCTAATTTCATACCTGATTCAACCAACTTACTTTCTCGAGCATTTATAATAAACAAAGAGCTTTCGCCATTTCTGAACTTCTCTTGTTCACCAAATACTAATGTTCTATATGCATTCAAGATAATATCTTGTTTTAACAACAATTCTTCGAGATTTTTAACATCATTATAACGAGTTAAAACTTCTGTTTCAACAGTTCTTCGGCGATTAATTAACTCAAGTTCAGCAAGGTTCAATTTCACTTTAGTACCCTGTAATTTGCCTCTTTCCTTTCTAAGCAATAAAGGCATGCCTACACTTAGTCCGAATTTATAATTACTTAAAAACAATCCATTATTGGTCTGAACATCTCCAAGTCCAGATTGAAGAAAATTATATTCAAGATCGATAGTGGGTTTGAGCATTTCCTGCCTGAACCTTTTCTCAATACCTAATTGTGAAATCTTTGCATCAAGTTTTATTAGATCTGGATGGTTTGTTATTGCTTGACTCTTTAAAGAGTCGAGCAGGTTTTTGTTAATTGTTCTACTAATGCGACTTATTTCTTGGGGAATAGCCAAAGAATCTAATTGCATTGGTAAACCATTTGGATCCCAAATATGGTTGGATAAAACAAGTGCTGTATTTTGTAAATTTAATTGAGCTTGTATCCTTTGAATATCTCTCAATGCTAAGTTAGAAAAGGCTTCTACTGTATCCAATCCAGATTGACTACCCAATTCTGTCATTTCTTTAACAGCGTCAAAACGAATACTTGCTAGAGTATACGCATCTTCAATGAAATTTAACTGGCGGTATGCTGTATACCAATCCCAATAATCAACAGCAACTTCAAGCAGTAGCTTATTTATAACTTTGAGTCTTTCAGCGATGCTTATTTCTTTCAGAAGTTGTGCTTGACGTAAAGTGCTTCTGCGCTCATCGATTAGTAATCCCGCGCCAAGCGGCAAAGAATAACCTGCAGAAAGCAAACCTGAAAGAGGAGTATTATCAGACGCACTAATAAAGTTGCCTCGATTTCTTTCAAAACCACCTTTAAATTCACCTATCCACGCTGGAACTTTTAGCATTGTATTAAGGTTATTCCAATACCGTTTTGTATCGAATTCCTTTTCATCAAATTGAATCTGAACTTTAGGGTCAAATGCTCCCCGGGCTGCTCTTATTTCAAATCTTGCTGCTTCAGGCAATAATTCAGCCTGCTGAGCAACCGGATGATTCAACATGACAAGCTTGTAGAGATTGTCAAGTGTAAAGACACTATCACTTTGACAAAAACCTGATTTTGAAATAATTAATAAGACAAGAAGGAAAATATTCTTTTTCATTACTTCTTTTTCGAATCAGATTTTTCGCCCCTGTCGGTCATTGGATTCAAAGTGCCATCCTGAAGGTTAGGAGGGAAGCCGTTTAATTGCCTCCAGATTTCAAACCAAATTGGTACATTATCAAGCATTGCCCATCCAAATACACCAGAACCCATCCTAACTTGAGTCGGCCAAGGTTCATCTTCAGGATCGGGAACTATTAAGACCCTGAAACTTCCATTTACGCTCTCAACAAAATCAACCACTTGAATGAGTCCACCAAAAGTCCCTACGCTCACATTTGGCCATCCAGCAAAAACAACTGCTGGCCAACCATCAAACTGAATTCTTACTTTTTGTCCTTTCTGCAGAAGTGGCGTATCCATGGCTTTGACATACATTTCAACTGCCATTTTAGGATTAGAAGGCATAATGGTTATGATAGGTTCTCCTTCGTTGATATTTTCACCGATTCCCACTCGTACAGCTCTAACAACGAATCCATCTTGTGGGGCTTTAATGGTATAAAAAGTATTTCTAATAAGCATGCTCGAATACTCATTCTCAAGTTTTGCAAGATCGCCTTCTGCTTCAGCTGCGTAGGCAATGGTTGCACTTCTGTCGCTATCGGCTTTAGAAACTTTCTCTTGATAATCAGCACGAATTGAGTTTAGCTCAATTTGAGCATTTAGTAATGAGTTTTTAGCATCTAACAGTTTGTTTTCCTGAGAAATTAACTTAGCAGTTGATGACTGATACTTCTCCTGACGCTTTTGAAAATCGGTTAAGGATATTAACCCTTTACTAAAAAGTTTCGTTCCCAGCGTTAGCTGAGTATCAGCAATTGCGTAGTTAATTGTTTCAGCAACTAGATCGATAGAATCAGATTTAACCTTAAGCTTTGATTGGATAATTTTATTTTCTGCCTGCTGCAGTTTTAATATTAAACCACTTTTTAAGGCATTAATCTGAGAAGAAAGTGCATTTGCTTTATCAATTGTTGAAAGAATAACTCCTTCTTTTGCACCTACTTGTTCCTGCAATCGAGGCAATAAATCTGGATCGAGGAATTTTTCCTTGATTTCAGTGATTACTAAAATGGTGTCACCTCTCTTAACAAACTGACCTTCTTGAACATTCCATCGTTCAATTCTTCCAGCTATCGGCGATTGAATTGTTTGCGGTCGCTCTTGAGGAGATAATGCTGTAAGTTGACCTTTACCACTCACATTTTGCTGCCAAGGAACAAATAAAATGATGATTAGTAACAAGAGAATGCCAATAAGCCAGTAAGTGATTAGCTTACCCGTTCGTGGCGTACTTACCAATTTTATCGAATAAAGCTTGCTTTTATCGATTTGCTTTTCTACTGATTTGGGTGATATATGCAGCATCTTACTAATCGTTGGTTGGAATAATTTTTCGCATCACTTCATGATTTTTCAGGTCATCAAAACTACCTTCCGCTATCACTTGACCATCTGAAAGCAATACTACCTTATCGCACATTTTCATGACATTGATATCTGTCGAAAATGCGATGACTGACTCTGGAAAGCAAGCGGCACAAATAGAACCTATCAACCTCATTTTCTCGGTTTTCTCAATATTGTCGAAAAGGTCATTGAAAAGAAGAAGTTTTGGCTTTGCTGCAAATGTTCTAGCAAGTTGCAACTTTCTAACAACAGATTTAGCTAAACCTTTTCCTCCTGGTAAAATACGAGAGTATATTCCTTCAGGCATCTTATTAATAGTTTCTAACAAGCCTGCTTTTGCAAGTGCCTCGGCAACATCCTCATGACGAATAGATTTGTTTCCAATTCTTATGTTTTCATCAATAGTGCCTTGGAAAATTTCTTCCTGCACTGCATTTCCGCTAATGAGCTCATGTAAATCTGAATTTCTAATGTTCTTTAAAGGAATACCATTTACTGTTGCAAGTCCTTTGTAATCAGTTAGAATTCCGGATATTATAGAGGATAATGTAGCTTTTCCGGATCCATTTATGCCAGTAATGCAAACTCTTTCTCCTGGCTTCACTTCCAGATTTAAGTTCGATAAGGTTGGCTTACTTTTTCCTGGATAGGTGAATGAAAGAGAATCAAGCTTAAGAGTGATTCCATTTTCAATCGTCTTTTTTGATAAGGCAATCCCTGCTGAACTATCCAAAGGAAGGTCTGTAACAAAGCCTACTTTTTCAACGGCAGTTAACACATCATAAATTGTATCCATATTGAGTACAATTTTTTCAACAGCACCAAGAATTAGAATAATTACTATTTCCGAGGCTACAAACTGACCTAAGGTAATCTCTCTATTTACAACTAATAAACACCCAATTATCAGAGTTCCCCCAGTTACAAGCAACTTAAAAAGAGTAATTGTTATAAATTGATTCAATAGCACCTTGAAATGCGATTTTCTCGCGTACAAATATTTGTCTACATGTTCATCAGTTCTATCTAATGGCAAAGAAGAGTATCCGGCAAGCTTAAAAGTTCTCATCGTTCTTGCCATTTCCTCTAGCCAAGAAACGAGTGCGTATTTATATTTCGATTCTGTAAGGCTGGTTTCTAGTCCTTTAGGTCCAGTTAGTCTAAAAACAACAAGCATTACAAACAGAAGAAATAGCCCAAAGAAAACAAATGAAGTATGATAAAATGCTAATAGCATCAAGCCGAAAATAATCTGTAAACTGGCAGTGGTCAAATCTAAAAGAACCTTCGAAAACCCCTTCTGAAGCGTAATTATATCAAAGAAACGATTTATTAACTCTGGTGGATAAGATGCTAAAAGAGCTTCGGTTTTTATTCGTGGAATTCTGAATGCGAATTCAAATGCTGCTTTTGCAAATATTCGTCTTTGAAGAATCTCGACTAAGTATATCTGCATGATTTGTAAACCTCCGGCAATCAATATTCCGAGAATAACAAAGACTATTAATACTACTACACCATCGAATAAGAGACCTCCAGATATTCTCCCTATAATAGCTTGAATACCAAGAGGTAGCGAAAGGTTTATAATCCCGATAATAAGAGCATATACATATATATATGTAATGTTTTTCTTTTCAGAAGTAACGAATTTCCAAAACCTGCCAACCGGCGTATAATCAAGACTCTCATCAGATAATTCATCTACAACGTCTTTACCAAACATGGATTTTAATTCCACTGGAGCAAGGCAAAAAATAGTGGTTTCTTCCTCTGGGATACTTTCTTGACTTCCTGCATATGCTGCATTTAAAGTATGATAACTATGCAGATTCTCAAGTAACAGACGTATTTCCGTTTCTGGTATAGAAACACATTCTTCATCATTAACTCTCCAAGCTAAAAGTCCGTCGCCATTGTCATAAAGTATTACAATTTGAACTTTCGGCTCCTTTGAAAAAACAAGGAGAGGAAAACTAAGTTGCTTCTTTACCTTCCCAAATTCGTCTTCTGTAAATTCCTGAGTTACAAAGGTAAGATTGACAGCAGAAGCTGAATCAATCAGTGATTTTAAAAATCCTTCAATGGTATCTTCCCTTAAATCAAACTCCTCAACCATCTTTCTCAACTGGAGGTTGTTGGATCCCGTCTCAAGTATTTCTGAAAGTTTTTCTAATGCGGGTATGAAGGATGTTGTATTCATTTATCTGTTTTGCGAGCGTAAAAATATTCACCAAATAATGAAACGCAAGGACATTTAGTTTAATCCTTCACTTTTTTATTATTTCAAGGGTTGTTTGTCACATAAAAAAAAGCTTGCAAATACTCACAACTTCAATCAATAAGCAGATTCAGCAGACTCGGTCTAGTTTATAAATTAAACAAGGGGCTCTCGTAAATCGTATTGAAGCCTTGATAGGTTTGCATAAACACCATCGTGTATAGCAATTAGCTCATCGTGGGTTCCTGTTTCACTTACAACGCCTCTATCAATTACAAGAATTCTATCGGCATATCTAATAGTTGAAAGTCTATGGGCAACTATAAAACTCGTACGACCAATCATTAGTTGGTCTAGAGCGTCCTGAACTAATCGCTCCGATTCGGAGTCAAGTGATGAAGTTGCTTCATCGAGAATTAGAATAGAAGGATCTTTCAAAACAGCTCGTGCAATTGCAATTCGTTGTCTTTGGCCCCCTGAAAGAGTTATGCCTCTTTCGCCAACTAGCGTGTCATAGGCTTCTGGAAATCCCTCAATAAAATTATGAGCATTTGCTTTCTTCGCCGCCTGAATTACTTCTTCCTCACTAGCATCAGGATTGCCATAGAGAATATTCTCTTTTATACTTCCTCCAAACAGTAAAACATCTTGAGGCACAATTGCCATGTGGTTTCTCAGTTCCGATAGGGTATACTCCTGAGCGGGTTTGCCGTCTATTAAGATTTGCCCTGATCCAGGCTCATAAAAACGAAGAAGTAATTGGGTGATGGTAGATTTACCAGCTCCCGACGGACCAACAATTGCTATCCTTTCTCCCGCTTTTGCTTCGAAATTAATATCATTTAAAACCACCAACTCCTTTCGAGTAGGGTATGAAAAATGAACATGGTCGAACTTTACAGCTCCTTTAATTCTATTTACTGAATTCGCTTTTGTTTCAAGTTCCACTTCTTCCGGCTCTTGATCCATGATTTCAAAAATTCTTTCGGTCGAGCCTACAGCTTTCTGAATCTGAGCATATAACTCAGCAATTCCTCCAATAGAAGCTCCAATAAAAGAGGTATATATTACAAAGGAGATCACCTCACCAAAAGTAATTTCACCATTTTGTAATAAATGTGTTGCATACCAAACTATTCCTACAATTGCACCAAAAAGGGCGAGGATAATGAATGAGGCGAACAGTCCGCGTGAGAAAGCTGATTTAAGCGACAATACCGCAATTTCTTTTATTGACTTCCTGTATCTGTTGAGTTCAAGAAATTCGTTTGCAAATGCTTTCACATTAACGATTCCCTGCATAGTCTCCTGCACAATGGTATTAGATTCGGCAACCGTATCTTGAACTTGTCGGCTTATTTTACGGATGTATCGACCGAAAAAGATTCCTACAATGACAATAGCAGGAATTAGGGCAAGCATGAAAAGTGTTAGTTGGGGAGAGATGACGGTGATGAAAACTAATCCTCCTACAATAAGGATAAGCTGCCTTAGAAACTCGGCTAGTGTTGTGGTGAATGTATCTTGTATCTGAGTGATATCGGCCGAAATTCGGCTATTTATTTCTCCCACTCTGTTCTGTGTAAAGAACGACATGGGTAGGCTTATTAAGTGACTGTATAATGCTTGCCTTAATCTAACCAGCGTATTTTCAGTGGTTTGCGCAAAGAGGTAAATTCTAAAGAAGGAAAATACCGCTTGAGCTGCCAAAATAATGATAAGTAAAAGAGCTCTTGAGTTTATATTTTCTGCTGCTTGGGTTGCATTAGCTCCGTTTACTAAATCTCCTATTAGCATAGGAAATGCAAGTGCTGTTGCTGATGTAAGAGCAAGGAATATTAGTCCTGCAAAGTATTTCCCTCTGTCGGGGCGAAGGTATCCGAATAGTCGGGTAGCCTTCTGCAGAGAGGTTTTGGTGAGTTTTGCTTTGGGTAAATCTTCGCTAGTAGAGTTGCGTGCCATCTTATTGCCTACAAACCTACGTGTTTTTAATAGTTCAAGGGATAAGCTTTATTTTTTTGACAAAGTTATGACTGAATTTTGGCCGAGCGTTATGACTTGAAATATGTCATAAAAATAGTTAAATCCATTTCATGACGAGTATTTAATCGTTTATATTTGTAATCCCCTTTCGGGGGAAGTTTATAATCATTAAAAGAGCATTATTTTAAAGCAATGGCTGAGCGTTCGATTGTTCATATGGATCTTGACAGTTTTTTCGTCAGTGTAGAATGTCTCAGAGATAGTAGACTCTTGGGTAAGCCTTTAATTATTGGAGGAGGAAGTGATCGGGGAGTGGTTGCTTCGTGTAGTTACGAAGCCCGTAGGTTTGGTATTCACTCGGCTATGCCAATGAAACTAGCCCGCCGTTTATGTCCCGATGCTCTTATCATTGGAGGAGATATGGAGCTTTA